>NZ_JAZHLJ010000051.1:0-28849 GCF_036549495.1 Aurantimonas sp. C2-5-R2 | reverse complement strand
CATCGGCTGTCCCGTCATAGCCACCGTTCCGGCAGCCCATCCGGGTCAAGATACCACATTTAGGGCGACCTGGGACAACGGGATAAGCCTCTGAAGAAGGCCATGAACCTCATGCTGATGGGCCCGCATAAGCGGTTCGAGCATATTCAATTCAACGAAGTTGCCTGCCGATATGTGGAAATTTTGCAGGCGGAAATCGGAACGGCTGCGTGATGGCAGAGAACTTCTCTAAGGCACCTATCAATGCGGCGATCTATTCGCGGTATAGCACCGACCTGCAAAACGAGCGGAGCACCGAAGACCAAAACGACCTATGCCAGGCCTTCGCTACGCGTGAGGGGTTCAGCGTCGTTCGCACTTATGCCGACAAGGCAACTTCCGGGGCTTCAATGCACGGTCGGGACGGCTTGCGGCAGATGCTCCAAGCAGCTCAAGCAGGAGAGTTCAAGGTCATCGTGGTGGAGGCGCTGGATCGCCTGTCCCGCGACATCGCCGACATGGCGACCATTCACAAGCAGATGACGTTCATCGACGTCAAGATCGTCGCCGTGAATGACGGCGAAGCCACTACCATCAACGTAGCATTGCGCGGCCTTGTCGCCCAATTGTTCCGCGAGGACAACGTTCACAAGGTCAAGCGCGGGATGACCGGCCTAATTAAACAAGGGCTCTCGGCAGGCGGAAAAGCTTATGGCTACAGGGCCGACCCTGCCAATCGCGGCAAGCCAATCATCGTCCCCGACGAAGCTGCCATCGTGCTCCGCATTTTTAAAGACTACGCGAAGGGCACCAGCCCCAAGGCTATATGTCGCCGGTTGAATGAAGCATGCGTGAAACCGCCCCGTGGCAAGTTGTGGGCACCGTCCGCCCTTATTGGTTTTGAGGCACGCGGCACCGGCATGTTGCGAAACCCGCTCTACGCGGGCTGTATCGTTTGGAACCGTGTTCGGATGATCAAGGACCCCGCGACGGGGAAACGTGTCTCACGTCCCAATCCGCCATCTGAGTGGCAGCGTGCCGAAGTCCCCGACCTACGCATCGTGCCGGACGAGCTGTTCGTGGCGGTACAAGCTCAAATGGCTGGACGCTCGCATTTGGCAAAGGGCAACCGCATAGGAGCCAACAACCGCCCCAAACGGCTCCTCTCCGGTCTCCTGAAATGTGGCGCGTGTGGATCAGGCATGGCCGTCGCAGGCGTTGATAAGTCCGGGCGCACGAGGCTGCGCTGTTCGGCCCATACCAACAGCGGGGCCTGCCCTGCCCCAAAGACCTTCTATCTGGCAGATGTGGAGGACCTGGTCATCAACAGCCTGACGAAGGAACTAGCGACCCCCGATACAATCAACGTCTACGCCGAACGCTACATCAAGGCGCGCATTGAACAGGACGCGCATGAGAACCGTCGGCGCGCCGAGATCAAAGCCCGGATTGCGGCCATCGCAAAGGACAATGACCGCCTGCTCGACATGCTCTTGAAGGGGATAGGCGAACAGGACGCTATAGATGCCAGAATGAAGGCCCAAGGCGGGGAGCGGGAACTCCTCCGACAGGAATTTGCCAGCTTGCCAGCCAGCGGCAACGTCATTTTTCATCCAACTGCCATCAAGCGCCTGTCCGACAAGCTGGCGGCGCGAAGCACCAATCCACTGCGATCAACGCGGGCAAAGCTAGAAATGACGCTCCACATGATGGATGACATGGGCGAGCTTAGCCCCCTTGTCCGCGAGCTGATCCACACGATTACCCTTCACCGCGACGAACACGATGGGCAGCTTGTGATCGAGGTCGACGCTAACCTAGTCCCGTTCCTGCAACAGGACGATAAGGCATTGGGGGCTGCTGCGATGGTAGCGGAGGAGGGACTCGAACCCCCGACACGCGGATTATGATTCCGCTGCTCTAACCAGCTGAGCTACTCCGCCATCTCACGACGAGGCGACCACTTCGGGTCGGCGGGGATATAGGAGGCGCGGGCGACGGCTGTCAATGGTCGGAGAAGCGTCTGCTCCGGCTGATTTTGGCCTTCGCCGGTGGAAATCGCCGCAACCCGTCGTCATGCCGCTTCGTTCGCCATCGGCAAGCAACTCGCCTGGGTCCGACGCGGCCGATGTCGATCGCCACAGCCCACAGCGGCGGCCGGCGTCGTGGCCCGCCCTTCTCCCCTCAATCCCGATCCGTGACAGACCCCGCAAGGAAAGGCGTCCAGCGCCGATCCTTGCGGCGAGGCCGCCGCTTCGCTAGGTCCGGTTCGACATCACCAGGAGAGAACGCATCATGTACCCACGAATAGCGGTCGTCGGTTGCGGACAATGGGGCCAGAACCACATCCGGACCCTCGCCGAGATCGGCGCCCTCGCAGGGGTGGCCGATCGCCATGACGACCGCGCGGAGGCCTTCGCGGAACGCTACGGCGTCAAGGCGCTGTCTCCCGAGGCGGCGGTCGCGGCGTCCGATATCGACGCGCTGGTCCTGGCGCTACCGGCATCCGCCCACGGCGCCATGGCGCGCGGCGCCTTCGCGGCGGGCAAGGATGTCCTTATCGAAAAGCCGATCGCACTCGATTCGGCCGACGCCGAGAAGACTGCCGCGGCGGCGCGCGTGGCCGGACGCCTGTTGATGGTCGGGCACGTCGTCCGCTTTCATCCGGTGTTCCAACGGCTTTGCGAGATCGTCGCCGAAGGCCGGATCGGCCAGGTGCGCCATCTGATCTCGAACCGGATGGGTCTGGGGCGGTTTCCCAGCATGGACGTGGTCTGGGATCTGGCGCCGCACGATCTGTCGCTGGTGCTGCATCTGGCCGGGGAGCATCCGGACACGGTCATCTGCCATCGTCGCACGGTGCTCAGCGACGAGACCGACATCGCCGACATCATCCTGGAATTCCCGAATGGCATCGGCGCGGAGATTCATGTCTCGCGGGTTTCGCCCTATCGCGACCGGCGATTCTCGGTGATTGGGACGGAGGGAATGCTGACCTTCGACGATCTGGCCCCGGAAGGCGAGAAGCTGGCGCTTTATGCCCACAAGGTGCGGCGAGCCGGCGCGACATTCGACTTCGACAATGCGCCTGCCGCGTTTCTTCCGACCGAACCGGGCTTGCCGCTCGATCGCGAGCTCAGGCACTTCCTGGATTGCGTCATGACCCGAACCGAGCCGGAAACCGGAGCCAGCGAGGCCGTGGAGACCGTCCGGATCCTGTCGCTGGCCTCGCCGCTTTCGTCGCCGGACCTGACGGCCTGACGACGCGGAATCGGCGACAAGACGTCCGTCCCTACTCTACCCGGCCACCGCGACGGTCGCCGAATGGCTGGTCGCCACCGCCGGCCGAACCGTCTCGGCGATGATGCCGCCGCCCAGGACCTCGGCGCCGGCGTCCTCGCACGCATAGAAGACACAGGCCTGGCCCGGCGCCACGCCATCCTCGCCTTCCAGGAGTTCGACCTGCCAGTCGCTGTCGTCGCCGACGATCCGGGCCGATGCCGGCGGGCGCGTCGAGCGCACCTTGACGAAGAGCGGGCGTCCCGACGCGGCATGGGCGCCCGGCGTCTCGCGCCCGAGCCAATTGACGTCGCGCAGACGCAGGCGGCGCGTCGCCAGCGCTTCGCGCGGCCCGACGATGACACGCGCGGTCGCGGGTTCGAGCGCCACCACATAGAGCGGCTCGCCGGCGGCGACGCCGATGCCGCGCCGCTGGCCGATCGTGTAATGCAGGATGCCCGCGTGCCGGCCCAGCAGCCGCCCGTCGATATGGACGATATCGCCCGCCTCACCCGCGTCGGGCCGTAGCCGCTGGATGACGTCGCTATAGCGGCCCTTGGTCACGAAGCAGATGTCCTGGCTGTCCGGCTTGGCGGCAATCGCGAGGCCATGCCTGTCGGCGAGCGCGCGGGTCTCAGGCTTGGTCAGGCGGCCAAGCGGAAAGCGCAGGAAATCGAGCTGGGCCTGCGTCGTCCCGTAGAGGAAATAGCTCTGGTCGCGATCGAGATCGAGCGGCCGATAGAGACTGCGATGCCCGCCATTCGGTCGGCTATCGATATAATGGCCGGTCGCCAACGCGTCGGCGCCCAAATCCCTTGCCGTGGCGAGAAGATCGCGGAACTTGACGGTCTGGTTGCAGGCGACGCAGGGGATTGGCGTCTCGCCGGCCAGATAGCTTTCGGCGAATGGATCGATCACCGCCGCGCGGAACCGGTCCTCATAGTCGAGCACGTAATGATGGATGCCGAGCGTCTCGGCGACCCGGCGGGCGTCGTGAATGTCCTGGCCAGCGCAACAGGCACCGGCACGGCGGGCGCCCTCGCCCGCGTCATAGAGCTGCAACGTGATGCCGACGACGTCGTAGCCTTGCTCATGCAGAATGGCCGCGACGACGGACGAGTCGACGCCGCCCGACATGGCGACGACGACACGCGTCTCGGCGGGCAGCTTTGGAAGATCGAGGCTGTTCAACATTGGCGCCTCCTGCGGCGTCTCGGCGGTTCTGACGGCGGAGGTCCGTTTCTAGCGGGCTGGGACCGAAAAGCAAAATAATGCGGCCATGACGCTCCCTCTCATTCGGGACCTGACACGCATCGCACTCCGGCACAGGTAGGCGCCCCGCAAGAGCCCCGCAAGTCATACGCCGCCGAAGGCTTTGCCCGCAACGATCCGCGACCGTTGGAAGGGTCAGCGGTGAGACTCCGGGGCCGGGTTGGCCCCGTCGTTCGCCGGTCGCTCAAACTCTTATCGAAACCTTACGGGAAGCTTGACGCTTTTTTTAGAAGCGCGGCGCTAGGGTGAGGTTCGATTAGGTCTTTGAGTTTTGTAGAGAGTACAATGACCGATCAGGTTAGACCACGCGTAAAATACGTCATCGGCCCGGACGGCAGCCCGTTGACGATTGCAGACTTGCCGCCCACAAATACCCGACGATGGGTCATCCGCCGCAAGGCGGAGGTCGTCGCGGCGGTTCGCGGCGGGCTTCTCAGCCTCGACGAGGCCTGCTCGCGGTACACGCTGACGGTGGAGGAATTCCTCTCCTGGCAGATGTCCATCGACCAGCACGGTCTGGCTGGTTTGCGTACCACACAGATCCAGGAATATCGCAAGAAGGTGGACCTGCACTGAATAGGCACATACCCCATTTTCCGAGCGCCTGAGGAGACCGGCTACCGTCGGCTCGAAAGCGATTGAAAGCCCCCGGTGAAAACCGGGGGCTTCGTTTTTTCATGACCCTGTCAACCGCCCACGATACCGGCGGACCTCACAGGTCCGAGGCTGGCGACAGTCAGGCCGGCGGTAATCGGCCTTCCTCCACCGCGAAACAGGCGACCTTGGTCGGGCCGTGTTCGACAAGCACGGGCAGTTCCGAGCGACAACGGTCATTGGCATAGGGACAGCGCGGGTGGAAGGCACAACCCGGCGGCGGGTCGAAGGGTGACGGCAATTCGCCGGTCAGCCGGATGCGCTGGGTCTTCTTGCCCGGATCGGTCGCCGGCGTCGCCGACAGGAGCGCCCGCGTGTAGGGGTGCAGCGGGCTCGCATAGAGCGCGTCGACCGACGCGATCTCGACCGGACGACCGAGATACATCACCATCACCCGGTCCGCGACGTGCCTGACCACCGACAAATCGTGGCTGATGAAAATATAGGTGAGATTCAACCGCTCCTGGAGATCGGCCAGGAGATTGAGAATCTGCGCCTGAATTGAGACGTCGAGGGCCGACACCGGCTCGTCGAGGACCAGAATCTTCGGCTCCAGGATGATGGCGCGCGCGATCGCCACGCGCTGGCGCTGACCACCCGAGAACATATGCGGATAGCGATCGTAGTGCTCGGGCCGCAGACCCACCTCGGCCAGTGCCGTCTCGGCCTTCTTGCGGCGCTCGGCGCGCGAAAGCTGGGTGTTGATCTTCAGTGGTTCCTCGATGATCGCCCCGACCTTCTGGCGCGGGTTGAGCGCGCCATAGGGATTCTGGAAGACGATCTGGACGGTCGAGCGGAGTTTCTTGATGTCGCCGGGATGATCGCCCGAGACGCGCACGCCGTCGACGTCGAGTTCGCCCTCCGACGGCGTTTCGATCATCGTCAGCATCCGGGCGAGGGTCGACTTGCCGCAGCCCGATTCGCCGACGATCGCCAGCGTTTCGCCTTGCTCGACGACGAAGCTGGCGTCCTTCACCGCCTTGAGGTCGAGCGGCTTCTGGAACAGGCCGCGGCGTACCTCGTAGACCTGGCTGACATTCTTGGCGGTGACGATCGCGCTCATCTGGCGTCTCCCGCGTTGAGGGGATAGTGGCAAAGCGCTTCCCCCAAAGCCGGCGGCTGGCGCGGCGGCACCACCGTGCGGCATGTGTCGTCGGCCTTCGGGCAGCGCGGATTGAACAGACACCCGTTCGGCCGATCGCCCTGCCCCGGAACGACGCCGGGAATGGTCGGCAGGCGCGCGCCTGTGGCGCGTTCCGGAATCGCGGCGAGCAGCGCCGCCGTATAGGGATGGTGCGGGGTGTCGAACAGCGTCGCGACTGGCTGGCGCTCGACCTGCTGGCCGGCATATTGCACCACGACCCGCTCGGCGGTCTCGGCAATGACGCCCATGTCATGGGTGATCAGGATCATCGCCATGCCGTGCTGCTTCTGAAGGTCGACCAGGAGATCGAGGATCTGCGCCTGGATGGTCACGTCGAGCGCCGTCGTCGGCTCGTCGGCGATCAGAAGCTTCGGGCTGCAGGCCGTCGCCATGGCGATCATCACCCGCTGGCTCATGCCGCCGGAGAGCTGATGCGGGAAGGCTGTCAACCGGCGTTCCGGCTCCGGCATCCCAACCTGCTGAAGGAGCTCCACCGCGCGGGTCTGGCGTGCCTTGCGGTCGAGATCGGTGTGCGCCTTGAGGGCCTCGCGGATCTGGTAACCCACCGTGAAGCACGGATTGAGGCTGGCCACCGGCTCCTGAAAGATCATGGCGATATCGCCGCCGATGATCTTGCGCCGCTCGCGATCCGACATGGCGCGCATGTCGCGCCCCTCGAAGGCCATCTCGTCGGCGGTGACGGTGGCGGAGGGTGGCAGCAGACCCATCAGCCCGAGCATGGCGACGGATTTGCCCGAGCCGGACTCGCCGACGATGCCGAGGACTTCGCCCGGCTCGACCGAAATGTCGACGCCGTCGACCGCCTTGAACGGGCCGGAGGCCGTGTCGAAGACGACGGAAAGGTTGCGGAGAGAGAGAAGGGGCATGGGTTAGAGTGTCAACTCCGCTTCATCTTCGGGTCGAGCGCATCGCGAAGGCCATCGCCCACCAGATTGATGGCAAGCACGGTGATGAGAATTGCCAGCCCGGGCAGAGTGACCACCCACCACGCCCTGAGGATGAACTCGCGCGCCTCGGCCAGCATCGTGCCCCATTCGGGCGTCGGCGGCTGGGCGCCCATGCCGAGAAAGCCGAGCGCGGCGGCATCAAGGATGGCGGTGGAAAAGGACAGCGTCCCCTGGACGATCAGCGGGCCGAGGCAGTTGGGCAGGATGGTCACCACCATCAGCCGCAAGGGACTGGCGCCGACGACACGGGCCGCGGTGACGTATTCGCGCTCTTTCTCCGCCATCACCGAGGCCCGCGTCAGCCGGACGAAATGCGGTTGCAGCACGATGGCGATGGCGATCATCGCATTGACCAGGCCGGGCCCGAGGATCGCGACCAGCACCAGCGCCAGGAGCAGCGATGGGAAGGCGAGGATCACGTCCATCACCCGCATGATCAGCGTATCCACCCAGCCCCTGAAATAGCCGGCGATCAGCCCGATCACGATCCCGCCGGTAACCGAGATCGACACCACGACGACACCGACGAAAAGCGAGAAACGCGCGCCATAAATCAGCCGCGAGAGCAGGTCGCGTCCCACCGCGTCGGTGCCGAGCAGGAAGGTGGCCGTTCCGCCATCCTCCCAGAAAGGCGGCTGTAGCAGCGCGTCGCGATACTGCGCCGACGGGCTGTGCGGCGCGATCAGCGGTGCGAAAATCGCGATCAGAACGAGCAGACAGAATACCGTCAGTCCGATCACGGCGCCCTTGTTCTCGGAGAAATAGAACCAGAATTCGGCGAGCATCGCCCGCCGCGTGCCCCGGCGTCCGGGCGCACCGCCCGCGGCGGCCTCGGCATCGTCGATCCTGTTGAGTTCGTCGGTATGGACCATAATCGCCTCAGTGATGCCGGATACGCGGGTTGATGAACCCGTAGAGGAGATCGACCAGGAGATTGACGACCATCACCACGCCGGCGACCAGCAGCAGCCCGCCCTGCACCACCGGATAATCGCGCTTGAAAACCGAATCGACCATCCATTTGCCGACGCCGGGCCAGGAGAAAATCGTTTCCGTCAGGATGGCCCCGGCCAGAAGCACGCCGACCTGCAGGCCGATGACGGTCACCACCGGAATCAGGGCGTTGCGAAGGGCGTGGACCCCGACGACTCGCAGCGGCCGCAGCCCCTTGGCGCGGGCGGTGCGGACATAGTCGTCGCTCAGCACCTCGAGCATGGCGGAGCGGGTCTGTCTCGCGATCACGGCGAGTGGAATGGTGCCAAGGACGATCGTCGGCAGGATCAGATGGCTGAGCGCCGACCGGAACGCTCCGTCCTGACCGGACAGAAGGCTGTCGATCAGCATGAAGCCGGTCACTTGCGGGAAATAATAGAGCAGCGAGATGCGTCCCGAGACCGGCGTCCAGCCGAGCGTCCCGGAAAAGAAGATGATCAGCAGCAGTCCCCACCAGAAGATCGGCATGGAATATCCGACGAGCGCGGTCCCCATGATCGACTGGTCGAGCCACGTCCCCCGATTGACGGCCGCCAGAATGCCGAGTGGCAGGCCGATCGCGACGGCGAAGATGATGGCGCAGGTCGACAGTTCCAGCGTCGCGGGAAACAGCGTCAGGAACTCCCCCAGCACCGGCCGCTTGGTGACGATCGAGGTGCCGAGGTCGCCCTGCAGGATGCCGACGAGATAGTCGAAGAACTGCATGACGATCGGCTGGTCGTAGCCATAGACCTTTTGCAGCTCGGCGTAGCGTTCCGCCGACATGCCCCGCTCGCCGGCGAGCAGCATGATCGGATCACCCGGCAACAGCCTGATGAAGGCGAAGGCGACGACGGCGACGCCGACGAAGGTCGGGATCAGGAGGGCGATCCGGTACAGAAGAAAACGGAGCATGGCATCCGACTTGAGGTTCGCCGGAGGCGGGCACCGTTTCCCGGCACCGCCCGGCGGGGTCGACACGAGGACGCGAATGGACCTTGCCCACCCGAACCTGGCATCGCTTCACAAAAAGCAGGGAGGGCGGCCCGTGAACCGCCCTTCCCTGTCCTGTTACTCGCTGATGTCGACGCCGTCGAACCAGTGACCGCCGAGCGGGTCCATGACGTAGCCGGTCACGTTGGCGCGCATCGGCATATGGACGACGGAATGCGCGATCGTGCCCCAGGGCGCCTCGCGCTTGAAGACGACCTGCGCCTCCTCGTAGAGCTTGGCGCGCTCTTCCTGCTCGCCGCTCTTGGCCTTCTGGATCAGGCTCTCGAATTCCTGGTTGCACCATTGCGCCCGATTGGAGCCGCCGACGCCGTCACAGCCCAGCAGCACCGCGAGGAAGTTGTCCGGATCGCCGTTGTCGCCGGTCCAGCCAAGCAACACCGCGCCGTCGCGGTCCTCTGCCTTCGAGCGCTCGAGATACTCGCCCCACTCATAAGAGACGATCTCGGCCGTGACTCCGATCCGCTTGAGATCCTCCTGGATGAGTTCGGCCATGCGCCGCGCATTCGGATTGTACGGGCGCTGCACCGGCATCGCCCAGATCTTCATGGACAGGTTTTCGACGCCCGCATCGGCCAGGGCCTGCTTGGCCTTCTCCGGATCATAGGGATCGTCCACGATCGCGTCGTTGTAGGACCACATCGTCGGCGGGATCGGGTTCTTGGCAGCCTTGCCGGCGCCCTGGAACACGGCTTCGAGGATTGCCTCCTTGTTGATCGCCATATTGAGAGCCTTGCGGACCTCCGGCTTGTCGAACGGCGCCACCTTGGTGTTGTAGGCGAGATAGCCGACGTTCAGCCCCTCCTGCTCCATGACTTCAATGTCGGCGTTGGCCTTCAGCGCCTCGATATCGGCGGGTGCCGGATAGGGCATCACGTGACACTCGCCCGACAGGAGCTTTTGCTGGCGCACCGCCTGATCGGTGGTGATGGCGAAGACCAGATCGTCGATCGGCTGCTTGCCGTCCCAATAGTCGGCAAAGGCCTTATAGCGGATCACCTGATCAGGCTGGTAGGCGAGGAAGCTGAACGGGCCGGTGCCGACAGGCTTCTGGTTCAGATCGGCTTTGTTGTCGCCGAGCGAATCCGCATATTCCTTTGAAAGGATCGAGGCGAAGTCCATTGCCATGTTGGCCAGAAATGGCGCTTCCGGGCGATTGAGCACGAATTTCACTGTCAAGTCGTCGACCTTTTCGATCGACTTGACGAGATCCGGCATCGACATGCCGTTGAAATACTCCCAGCTCGCGCCGTCGACATATTTGTTGAACGGGTTGTCCTCCTTGAGCTGGCGCTCGAAGGAGAAGATGACGTCGTCCGCATTGAGATCGCGCGACGGCGTAAAGAAGTCGGTGGTGTGGAACTTGGCGCCGGGACGGAGCTTGAATGTGTATTCGGTCCGGTCCTCCGACACTTCCCAGCTCTCGGCGAGGCCGGGCTGGATCTCGGTCGTGCCGCGCTTGAATTCGACCAGGCGATTATAGACCGGCTTGGACGAGGCATCGAAGGTCGTGCCGGCGGTATAGAGCGCCGGGTCAAAACCCTCGGGCGATCCTTCCGAACAGTAGACGAGCGTCTTGGCCGATGCGGCGGAGCCGAGCGCGAGCGTTAAAGCGGTCGCCGCAACGAGCCGGGTGAACAGTTTCATGGATGGCATCTCCCTGATCACGAGGCGGGTCAAACCCGCCGGAAGTCGATATCGGACAGGTTTTGCCGGCGTCATGCAAGCGCATTTTTTGACCAAGCATTCAAAAAACCATCCCCTGCGCTTCGCCCCCCGACGATGCATATCGCGTCGATTTGGCCAGGATTTGCCGCTGCGCGGCATGAACAATCTGGTTTATCATTCGTGGGATGAGCAAGAAAACAGATCGCCCCAAGGTTTCGGCCGACCGCCCCGCCGAGCGTGCCTCCCCCTTGCAGCCCGTCGACGCGGACGCGAGACGGCTCGCCCGGACACTGCTGCGCTCGGCTCGCCACGGCGCCCTTGCGGTGCTGCGCCCTGGCGACGGCCATCCGGCGGCCAGCCGAGTCCTCGTGGCAACCGACTTCCTCGGCCGGCCGCTACTGCTGATGTCCGACCTCACGCTGCATGCCAAGGCCCTTGCGGTCGATCGCCGCTGCTCACTGCTGGTCGGGGCGACGGGCAAAGGCGACCCCCTCACCCATCCCCGTTTGACGGTGTTCGGGACGGCAAGCGCCATCGCGGCGACGGATCCGGAGCGTCCGGCGGTGCGGGAGCGGTTCCTCGCGCGCCATCCGAAATCCGCGCTCTACGCGGATTTCGGCGATTTCCATTTCGTCCAGCTGGAGTCGGCGTCCGCTTCGCTGAATGGCGGCTTTGGACGCGCCTTTGAACTCACGCCCGCCGAGTTCATCGACGGCCCTGCGGAGAAACTCCAAGCCACGGCCATCCGGGCGCGCGACCACATGAATGCGGATCATGGCGATGCGATCGACCGCATCGCCCTCGATGCCGGCCATGAGGGGCATGGATGGCGTATCGCGACTCTCGATCGCCTCGGCTTCGAAATTCTGCGCGGAGATGCACTGTGTCGGGTGGAGTTTCGCGCCGATGCCGTGGCAGCCGGCGGGTTCCGGAGCGCATTCATCGATCTGGCGGCCGGCAAGGCGTGACGAATCTGAGGAATGAAACCGCGTGAACCTATGCCCCGACGAACGCATCGTTCCCCCGGCGTCCCTTCGCGACCTAGACCTTGAAGCCCTCCGGGCAGGCCGCGCGGAACCTGCGATTGCTCTGCCCGCTCAGATAGATGCACTGGCCCGGATTATTGGCCGCCAGGCCGAGCACGCGATCGTCGGAGGTGACGACGGTCTCCGGAATTCGCCCGACCCGGAACGGCGCAACCTCGGCCCCTGAGAGACCGAAAACCGCGCCAAAAACCGGGGGCAAGGCGCCGCCAGTGCAACCGGACAGCACAATTGCGCCGACCAGCGCCGCAAGGAGGCAGCCGTTCTTTCGATGCCCGCGGGGCGTCTGCGAACGTTTTTCGGTCAACCTCAGATTCTCCATCCCATCATTCCGCGCCGACCGAATGCACATCTCATCGAGAAACCGCCCGTACACGGACCGTCTTCACTGCCGCGCCGGCGGCTCGGCCCTCCGCATCGGACGCGATCGGTCCGTGCCGAGGCTTTTTCTCCCGGATTTGGCCACAAAAAAAGCTGCCGAGACGACCCCGGCAGCTCTCTTACGATCAAATCGCCGTCGTGCCCGGTCAGTAACCGGCTGGGCAACGATAGATGTTACCGTCGGAATAACGGCAATAGCCCGGACGCTCCTTGGAGCGGCCGATGACGTTGCCGACCACCGCGCCGGTGCCAGCGCCGATGGCGCCGCCGATCAGCGCGCCCTTCGCATCGCCCGTCACGCCGGCTCCGATCGCCGCGCCGCCAAGACCGCCAAGCGCCGCGCCTCCGGCGGTATAGCGATCTTCCGTCGTGCAACCGGCGACCAAGATGGTAGCCGCTGCGATGGCGGCAATCGAATATTTCTTGAACATGTTCAACCTCTCACTGGACCCGTCGTCCCCACTCACAACGATAACGCATCAATTTCGTTCCGTCACCATATTGATGACTGACCAGATCCAGATTGGCACGGGTATCAAACGCCGGACAGCCCGCCCAAATTTTTTCGGCCGCTTTTAACGGGACGCCACCATCTGCGGTTCCGCGTCAAACGTGATCAGCAACTCGCCGGTCCGGCTGACGGCCCAGTCGATCGAAGCCGATTGCTCGAAGACGTCCGCGTCGACGGCCTTGCAGGCGCCGAGAACCCTGCTCTCCGTGGAGCCACTCAGGCGCATCTCAAGCGCCAAATCGCGCCGGCATTCCTCAACCGACTCATATGCCGGAACAGGAACGGGAATTTCTCTGCAGACCGAAGCATCGCCCGAGCATCCGACAAGTAACATAAAAGCCGCAACATGTTCCATCGAAACGTCTCCTTTGGCTAAACAACGGCCAATTCGGAAAGTCGTTCCAAATTCCCTGCTGGCACCTGAAAAAAAACGTCTCGGAAAAAGGCGATTCGGCGAAAAGCCCGGTGTTCCCGTCGGCTCAGCGAACCGGATCGGCGACTCAGGCCTTTACGGCAGAGGAGCGCGAGTTGACCTCGTACTGGTCCTGAGGAATCGTCAGCGTATAGCGCAAGCCGTCGGAAAAATATTCGAGCGAGGCTGCCCCGCCGACCGCGTTCGGCACGATCCGCTCCAACGTCGACGTACCAAAGCGAGCATCACGCTCCGGGCGAACGCGCGGACCGTTTCGTTCTTGCCAATCCAGGACGAGGGTTTCCTCATCCTCCCTGTCTTCAAGCCACGCGCCGATGGCGACCGTTCCGCCGGGGACGGACAATGATCCGTAGGAGGCGGCGTTGACCGCCAGTTCGTGCAGTGCGAGCCCCACATGCAACGACGCCGTCGGCGAGAGATAGACGTCGGGAGACTCGACCGCGATTTGATCCATGCCGTCGGGCGCGTAGCGTTCGACCTGCATCGTGACGAGGCTCATCAAGTCCGCGCCACGCCAATCGGCATCGGTGACGATATCCTGGGAGTAGGCGAGCGATTGAATCCGCCCTCTGAAGCGGACGAGAAACTCCGGAACGGTCACCGAGTGACGCGCCGTCTGACTCGCCAGACTCTGGATGATCGCCAAAAGGTTCTTGGAGCGATGCGACAACTCACGCAGCAGGGTCTTCAGCGTCTCTTCGCGGCGCTTTTGTTCAGTGATCTCCACCGAGGTTCCGATCACGCCGCAGACGTCACCGTCCTCGTCATGGTCCACATCGATGCGAATGTCATACCATCGTAAAGAGGCGCCGGACGCGATGGCGAGCTCGAAGCGCGCGGGCCGCTGCGTGCGGATCACCTCCCGCTTCATCACGACCGATCGCTCGGCGCCCTGCGGCGCCAAAAGATCAGCATCGACCATACCCGCTTGCGCTCCGGCGAGCCAGGATCGGCCGGCATTGCAGATCCCGACATAACGCAGATCGCAGTCCTGGGAGAACACGGACATGTCCGTGGTCTCGAGCGCCCGCAGTATTTTGTTCGACACCATCATAGGACGCTCGACCAACATGATTGCCCCGATCTCGATCTCGACCTCGACGCGACCTCAGGGGAGCCGCAAACATTCCGCAGAAAGAGGGGCACCTCACCTTCCAAGCGTTCTACCCAGACAGCAGACCGCGAGCCCATGTTCGATGCAGTCCGAACCTCGACAATCCGGCCACCCGCATCCGATGCCTCACCCACCCGCCGGCCGGTGATGCTTCTTCCCTTCCGATTTTCGCCGACCCGCTCAGCTTGCACGACAGCACATCGGTCGATCCCAAAGCATTTTTCCAGCAATGCGCGGCGACCATTGCCGACTAGCTGGCGAGCGGACATGGCGACAGCCGCTTACGCGGCCGCCTGACTATCGGTTTCGAAGAACAGCGCCTGACTGATCAACGCCTTCACCATGTCGGGATTGAACGGCTTGGTCACCAGGAAGGTGGGCTCTGGCCGCTCGCCGGTCAAAAGCCGCTCCGGGAACGCGGTAATAAAGATGACCGGAACCGAAACCTTCGCGAGAATATCGTTGACCGCATCGATTCCCGAACTGCCGTCGGCAAGCTGAATATCGGCCAGCACCATCCCGGGCCGCTGCCGCTCGAACAGCGCAATCGCCTCCTTTTGCGTCCGGGCAATACCGGTCACGGTGTGCCCGAGGCTTTCCACCATCTGCTCGATATCCATCGCGATCAGCGGTTCATCCTCGATGATCATGATATCGGTCGACACCTGCCGCCCAATGTCGGAACTGGCCTGGTCGATCAAGTCCGAGAACTTCGCCTCGTCGGCGCCGAGAATGTAGCCGGCCTCCTCGGTCGTGAACCCCTCGACCGCGACGAGGAGAAACGCCTGCCTCGGCAACGGCGAGATGGCGCGCAGATTGCGAGAGGCCTTCTCTTCCCAAGCGGAGGTCGGCGCATCGTCGCGAATGTTCACCTCGACGGACTGCCACATCGAGGAAAACAGCTTGTAGAGCGAAATTCGCGGCGCTTGGTCGTCGGGAAACAGGCTCGGATCGGCAATCAAAGCTTCCAGAACAGCCGCGACATAAGCATCACCGCTCGATTGAGAGCCGCTAAGTGCTCGTGAATAGCGCCGGAGATACGGAATATGCGGCGCTATGCGGGATGACATCGACATGAAAACTCCCCTCGTGTCGACCGAAACAAAGTCGGTGGGCGTGAAAACGCGGAATATGCAGAAAAGTTCCACGCATTGGAACTTTATGCGCTTCCAACGATTAGGCACATGGGAACTGGGTTGGAAAAGTGAAACCTCATCGTCAAATATTGTGGGCCGCAGCGCCTTAATATCTTGATGGGCGGGGGATCGAAGCTAGTTTCTCGGCAACGATTGCCGAGGGGGGTCAGTGCGAATGCGAGTTTTGCAAATGAGAGATACGCGACAGACCGTCAGCGCGCGGCTACCAACAAGGCTGCTTAACACAACGCTCCGAGACGTATGATGGGTGATCGCGAGACGAAGGAAGATATGGTGCATACGGCACATGTGAACAAATCTGCGGGTAAGGGTACCGATCCCGGCGTGCATTCGGCGATCGGCAAGCGTCTGAAGGCGTATTATGACGACGTGGCGAGCGAGCCTGTCCCGGATCGCTTCCTGTCGCTGCTGGACGCGCTCGACGAGGCGGAATCCGCCTCCAAGACATCAGGCCGCAAGTAGGTTTTGATGAGCGATCAGATGGACTTTCGCAGAGAATTGATTGCTATTATTCCCAATTTGAGAGCGTTCGCCGCCTCGCTGTCCGGTTCGTTCGATCGCGCCGACGACTTGGTGCAGGAGACGCTCGTCAAAGCTTGGGACAAACAGCATACGTTCCAGCCCGGGACCAACCTCAAGGCTTGGCTCTTCACCATCTTGCGCAACGAATTTTACACGCAGATGCGCAGAAAGGGGCGCGAGGTACAGGATGTCGACGGAATGCATGCCATGCAGCTCGCCGGCCACCCGGAGCAGCAGGGTCATGTCGATCTGCAGGATTTCCGCAAGGCGCTGGACATGCTGCCCGACGATCAGCGCGAAGCGCTGATCCTGATCGGCGCATCCGGTTTCTCCTACGAGGAAGCAGCAGACATCTGCCATTGCGCCGTCGGAACGATCAAGAGCCGCGTATCGCGCGCCCGTACCAGAATCAGTGAAATCCTCGGCATCGAGGGGGACGGCGAATACGGTCCTGACTCGATTTCCTCGCAGATCATCGGAGTTGCTCCGGCCGCCTGACAACCGTCGTTCCCAGGCGTGCAAAAGCTGCGCGTCGCATGGAACAACGCGCGGGCGAAATGGTTTCAGGTAAGAAGATCGCCTTCGGGACCGAGCGCCCCATCCACAGTTCCAGGCCCCATTGTCAATTCGCACAGAACGAGGTTCTCATGGCTTCCGACACTTCCCCGAACAAGAGCTCAACTTCCGCTCAGACGGCTGCCCCCCCCCCCGCGAAGGGCGACAATGCCGACCTGGAAGAACAGGTTGCCAAGCTGCGCGAAGACGTCGCGGGAGTGGCGGATGCGCTGAAGTCTCTGGCGACGGGCCGAGCGGATGATGCGAAGCGACAGGCTTTTGCCTTGAGGGACGATGTGCGCGAACGCGGTGAGCAATATCTGCGCCAGGCACAGGACGCCGCTTCCGATCTCGAGGAGCAACTCAGCGAAAAGGTTCGCTCCGAGCCGATCAAGAGCGTGCTTATCGCAGCGGCAGCTGGCTACCTCTATGCCCGTCTCTTCCGCCGCTGACGATGATCCTGCAACTGATCATCAAGCTGATGACCGGCGAAGCCGGGATTTATATGGCGCGGCTGAAGCGGCTGGCAGTACTTTACGCCATCATGGGACTCTTCGCGATCGCGATGCTGGCCTCACTGATCAGTGCCCTGTCCATCTTTCTGGCCAATCGGTACGGGGCGTTGGAGACGGCGCTAGGGTTCGCGGGCGTTTCGTTCCTGTTGCTCATCGCAACGGGGGTCGCCGTGGTGATCGCACGCAAACCGCCCCGCAAACGCGCCGACGACCGCCTGCAACGCGATATCGCTGCGATCGCGGGCGTCACCGCCCTGTCGAGTGCGCCACAGGTTTTCGGCTTGGTGAAAAAGCGCAAAGGCCTTTTGCTTGTGCCGGTCGCGGCGGCGGGCGCCTGGGGCATCTGGCGGGCGATCTCCTCTTACCGAACCCGCGGAGACCGATGGTACTGACGGCGTAGCGCACAGCCGAACCGTTACACAGCGGGACAGCGGAGGGTTTTCAAGGAGTATTCCGATGACGGTTCCACAGATCGAATTCAAAAAGGTTTCCCTTGTCTGATATCGAACCCGAAAACGCCAGGCAGGGTAAAAAGGGTACGCCCGTACTTCTTGTTCTCATTGGCGGGCTGGTTCTCGCCGTCATCGCCTTTCTGGGCCTTGGCGCCTATGGCTGGTTCCTGCCGGATTCCGACCTTTCCACCGACCGTCCCACGATCGAGGCTCCGGCCGTCGGCTCCGAGCCCTCGGAAACAGTCGTCGCGCCCAAAAATTCAGGCTAGTGTTGTCTTTGCGAAATCGGCCATGCCCCGGCTTTTGGCATCGGGGCGTTCAGATCGAGCCTTAGGGAGATTGCAGATGTCCGATCCTCACAACCAGACCGAGACCGATATCATCGCCGTGGACGAAGAGATTGGCGACGATGCCGATCAACCCGGCATCAGTCAGCCGGTCACCCAGGCCGAGATCGAAGACATTCTCAACAGTCCCGGAATGACGATCGAAGAGCGTCAGGGGCGCCTGGAGGAATTGGCCCGCCAGGTCGGAACGCGGGACGTCATCGACCAGGGCGGCGAATTCGACCCGCTTCAGCAACAGATCAGCGAAGCGCTGAACATGCTTGCCCAAGGCGGCCATACCTACGGCACGCTGGAGGCGGCGGGTCTCGATCCCGAGGCACGCTCCGATGCGCGTTCGCCCGACGACCTCCCTGACGACGACTGAGCCGCCGCACGCAAAGGCTATATCGGTCCGGCCAGCCAGAGTCGTGCCGACGCCTCAAAGATAGGTGGCCTCCGCCGGCACCAGGACCTTGAGGGCGCGTGGGTGGATCTCCACGACACTTTCCGCGTCCAACGTGCAGAGTTCACCATCCAGAACGGCCCGCTTCTTTCGATTCTTGCCCCAATAGTGGATGCGCACTCGTTGTGCCGTCTGGGACAGGAGGTCGGGATTTTGCCGCCAGGCGCCGGTCAAGATGTCAAACGTCAATTTGGTCACCGCGCCCACCTTGCGTTCCGTGCAGATGTAGACGCCCAATTCACCTCCCCGCGGATCATCGGCATACGGGATATGCCCAACTCCGTAGAGATTGTTCGACACTGCGACGGCAGGCGACTTGATACGCTTGAGGACGCCGTCGATCTCGAGCTCGAGTTCGATCGCAGGAACCCGCCGTAGCGCCAGGAAGACTGCGCGTGCGGTCGCGACGATTTTACCGAGCCGGGAGCCATACTGGATCTTGGAGCGCATCCGGACCATCCGGGCATGCAACCCGACGGCAAACTGATGCACGAATATCCGGTCATTGACGCTGCCGATGTCAACATTCACCACCACGCCCCCTGCCAGCGCGGCTACGGCCGCGGGCAAATCGAGCGGAATCTGGAGTGTCCGGGCAAACAAGTTCATCGTGCCGGCTGGCAAAATGCCGAGCGCGATGTCGCCGTGGGCAAGTGCGGCGGCCGCGGCCGATACCGTCCCGTCGCCGCCGCCCACCATGAGCACGTCGAGATCGTCACGCAGAGCCGCCGACTTGATCGCGGCAACGATCTCGTCCCCCGCGCAACTCTCCACGGTCAATTCATGCCCGTGGATCGCAAACTCGTCATTCATGAGCGCGACGAGTTCGTCGCGGTCCGTCGTCTTCAGCGTTCCGCCGTCTCGATTGAGGAGGGCGAGGATCTTCATGGGGTCGTATCCGGCGTTTGAAGTGACCCGCGGGGTCTGCGGCCACCCGGGCTAAATTAGGCGGCGAATTCATAAGCAAATGGGGCGGGTGAAAAGAAATGCCTCCGGATTCGCCCCGGATAGGCCAGGAAGCTCTCCACCCCGACAACGATGGGAAAAACAGTTGTTAAGCGGAACCATTGCGCGGGTGGTCCGTTTCATCGCCATCGTCGAACCCGGCCGCTGCTAGCGTGCCCAGATGTGGGAGCATCTCATGATCGAATGGATCGTCATATTACTGATCGTTGCGGCGGTCGCCAGCCTGTTGGGATTTCGCGGCGTCGCTGGCGCATCGGCCGGCATCGCCAAGATTCTGATCTTCGTCGTCCTCATCGGCCTGTTGTTGATGCTGCTCTTCGGAGTTCTGGTGTTCGCATGACGCAAACCGCTGCGGGGCAGAGCCTCGCGGCAAGCCTCATCACGAAGTTCGTGAATAAACCGTGACCAAATGGGAACCGATCGCTTTCCCGCAAATTAACCCACTGAATGCCACGCGGCACCTGCTTTCCACAACACACACCGCGTGGCTAAGTCTATCGGTAACAATAGACCAAGGAGGTCTTATCATGATCCGCAAACTTCTCGCTACCACCGCGCTTGCCACTGTGATCGCCACTGGCGCCTATGCGCAGGACGCCGCGACCCCGGAGCAGACCAAGGCTCCCGAGGCAGCTGCCACCGCCGACACGTCCGCTACGACGGCCGCGCCTGCCGCTGACGCAAGCGCACAGACGGAACAGACCGCCAGCGCAGGCGGCTACCTGCAGAACCTGTCGGCGGACCAGTACCTGGCGTCCGAGCTCAGCGGTGCCTCGATCTATGCCAGCGAAGCCGAGGACGCCGAGACCGTCGGTGAGATCCAGAACTTCCTCATCGGAAACGATGGTTCCGTCGTCGCAGCGATCGTCGATGCGAATGTCGGCACGGAATCCAAGACCCTTGCCATCCCGTTCGACCAGATCACCTGGACCATGGACAAGGACAATGAGCCGCGCGCGGTTCTCAACCTGAGCGCCGACCAGCTCGCCCAAGCCCCAGCGTTTACCAAGCCGGACGAGCAGCAGGCGGCGGCTTCGACCGAAGGTGCCGTTGTGGCGCCTGCTGGCGAGGCATCCACCGAGACGGCCGCCGCAACCGGCGACGCGCCCAAGGCTGAAACCCAGACCGAGGCCAAGATCGCGGCAGAGACCACTCAGCCCGATGCCAACGCCGCAGCGACCCAGACGGCATCGTCGTCGACAACTGGCGAATTCGTGGCGAGCGTTGGTGCCGATCAGTATCTCTCGGAAAAGATCGTCGGAGCCGAGGTCTATTCGGGTCCGGGTGAGGACGCAGAGAAAATCGGCGAGATCAACGACTTGGTCCTGGCGTCGTCAGGCAAGATCGAGGCCGGTATCATCGGTGTGGGCGGGTTCCTCGGAATCGACGAGAAGGACGTCGCGGTGCCGTTCGATCAGTTCCAGTTGGCCCGGGAAGCCGACGACAAGGACGACGTCCGCGTGACGCTCGCCGCCTCGAAGGAGCAGTTGGAGAAGGCACCGTCCTTCGAAGACGAGCGTCCAGAGCAGATGGCTGCCACGGAAACCGGCGCGGTTGATGCGACGGCGGAAACCGAGCAGGCGGCAAACGTCGAGGCCTCCACGGAGAAGTCGGCGGAGTACACGGAGAAGCTCGCTGCGGATGCCAAGGCGAACACCAACGAGGCTGCCGACAAGGCCGCGCTGGAGACCAAGCAGGCCGCAGCGGACGTCGAGACCAAGACGGACAACGCAGCTCTGGAGACCCAGCAGGCCGCTGACGCGGCAGCCGCAGGTGCCGCGGGCGTTGTCGCCGGCACGGCCGACGCCACGACCACCGCTTCGACTGGTGGCACCGACCAGCCGCAGCAGATGAGCCCGGTCACCGACAAGTCACTGCTGACGGCCGACAACCTGATGGGCACGAAGGTCTACGGCCCGAACGATGAGAAGGTCGGCGAGATCGGCGACATCGCGCTCAGCGAAGAGGGCAAGGTCGACGCGATCATCATCGACGTCGGCGGGTTCCTCGGCATCGGCGAGAAGGAAGTTGCGGTCGCCATGGATAACCTGGAGTTCATGCAGGACGCCAATGGCTCGCTCTACCTCTACACGCAGTTCTCCGAGGATCAGCTGAAGAGCCAGCCGGAGTATAACGCCGACACCTATGCCGAGAGCCGCGACACCATGCGCCTCCAGAGCGGCGAAGTGCCGGCCCAGTCGACCAACACCGCTCCGGCCCCGGCCGAAGAGCAGCCTGCGACGAAGACCAACTGATCTTCGACGGATCAGCAACCAGCCGAAAGGGGCTCGCCGCAAGGCGGGCCCTTTTTTCGTTGCCGGCCCGTGATTGTACGCCCGATGCCTGCTTGTGAAGCCGAAACGACCCGAATTACACTTCGTAACCCATCCTTGCGGGTGTCGTCGTCCAAACTCCGCTATAATCGCATCCAGGGTCCGACGATCGCGCCGCCCTTCTAGATGACACGGTAGCCAATGGCATTCCTGAAACAGCTGATCGTAACGCTCGTGGTGCTGCTGGGGGCGGGGGCAGCCTATTTGAAGGTCGATCCGGCGGCGGGCCGGTGGATCCTGGAATCCGACATCGCCCTCCCCCCGGCGATCCGATCCGCCATCGTCTGGCTCGCGCCAGAGGCTGCAAATCCCGCGATGGAAGCAAGCGCCGAGCGTCCAGGCGGAGGGCGCGCAGGCGCCGGCCGCGGCAACAATGCAACTCCCGTGGTCGCGGGCGCGGTTACGACCGGGGTGACCCGCACACGGATGCGGGCGATCGGCACCGGCGATGCCGCGCGTTCGATCGTGGTCTATCCGGACAATACCACCGGCATCGTGGCGGAGATCGGTATCGGTTCCGGCCAGAAGGTCGAGGAAGGCGACGTTCTCGTGCGCCTTGAGAGGGCGAGCGAAGAAATTGCAGTGGAGCGTGCCCGGATCGCCCTCGACGCGGCGGAAGACAAGGTCACCCGCTTCGAACGGCTGCGGAAATCGAACACCCTCAGCGCCGTCGAGGTCGATACCATCATCCGCGAGCGCGAGACCGCCAGGCTGGATCTGCGAACCGCCGAAATAGCACTGGGCAAACGCGACATTCGCGCTCCGATTGGAGGCCGCGTCGGCATCGTCTCGGTCGACAAGGGAGATCTCGTCGGCAGTCAGACGGTCATTGCCACCGTCGACGACCGCGAGCAATTGAAGGTCATCTTCTATACGCCGGAAAGCTTCGTGAAGAAACTGACAGTCGGCGCGCCGGTCCAGGCTGTCTCAACCGCCCGTCCGGACAAGACCTATCAAGGCCACATCAGCGCGATCGACAGCCGTCTGGATGAAAGCAGCCGCACCTTGCGCACCGAAGCGATGGTCGACAATGCCGACGACGCGCTGCGTCCGGGCATGTCGTTCACCGTGACCTTGTCGCTGGAGGGGGAAACCTTCCTCTCCCTTGATCCGATCGCTGTGGTTTGGGAGCGCACCGGACCGATCGTCTGGAAAATCGTCGATGGCAAAGCGCGCAAAGCGGCGGTTCAGATCGTCGAGCGCAACAGCGACAGGGTTCTGGTCACATCCGACGCTCTCAAGACGGACGATCTCGTCGTGGTCGAAGGGCTGCAGTCCGTCCGCTCGGACGGTGCCGTGGCGATCCAGACAACCGTCAGGCCGAAGCCAAGCGGAGCGCCGGCCTCGCCCCCGTCGGCGCCACCGGCTCCGTCGGCCGACAATGCGCCAGCAACGACCGGACGCCGGAGTTTCCTCGCGCCTGAGGCCGTCGGGAGCGCCGCGGCAGCCGCCTTGCCGGTGGCCCCCACTCTTCCCGCGACCAGCGCCGAGGACCCGGCCCGATGAGCCTTCCGTCCAAGCCCGACGGCTTGACCGCGCTCGCCGGCCTCTTCGTTCGCCGGCCGGTTCTGACCATCGTGCTCAACCTTTTGATCGTCGTCGCCGGACTCGCAGCTTTCAATGCGGTCGAAGTGCGCGAACTGCCCAATGTCGACCGCCCGGTGATCAGCGTCAGCATCGACTTCGACGGTGCCTCCCCGGAAACGGTCGACCGGCAGATCACCAGCGAAATCGAGAGCGCCGTCGCCCGCGTGTCCGGTATCGCCTCGATCTCCTCGCGCTCGCGCTTCGGTGACAGCCGGGTGACCATCGAATTCACCGAATCGACCGATCTCAACGTCGCGGCCAGTGACGTGCGCGACGCGGTCGGCCGTGTCGCAAACGCCCTGCCGGATGGCGCCGGGGAACCGCGGATCGTCAAGGCCGACGCGGATGCCGAAGCGATCATGCGGCTTGCGGTGACGGCTCCCGCCATGGCAATCGAGGATCTGTCGACACTGGTCGAGGACCGCATCGCCGATCAGCTGGCGGCCGTCGAGGGCGTTGCCGATTTGCAGATCTACGGCGAGCGCGAGAAGCTGATCTATGTCGACATCGATCCCGACAGATTGGCGACAAGGGGGCTGACGCTTGGCGACGTCGCCGACGCGCTGCGAAACGCCGCGCTTGACGTGCCGGCCGGATCGTTGGCCTCCCCGACCCAGAATCTCATAGTGCGCGCCGACGCCAACGTGACATCGCCGGAGGCGTTCGAGGCCATCTTCCTCGACGCCCGCACGCGGCTCGCCGATGTTGCCAGCGTACGTTTCGGACCGGACGACGCGGCCTCCCAGCTCCGGGTGAGCGGCCAGGCCGGCGTCGGGCTCGGTGTCGTGCGCCAGGCCGGATCGAGCACGCTCGATATCTCCTCCGGAATCCACGCCGAAGTCGCCAATCTCAATCGTACGCTTCCCGATGGCGTCACGATTCGCGTGACCAGCGACGACGCGACCTTCATCAACGGGGCGATCCACGAGGTGGCTGTCGCGCTGGGGTTGGCCGTAGCCATCGTCGTCTTGGTGATTTTCCTGTTTCTCCTGAATGTCCGCGCGACCGTCATTCCGGCGGTGACGATCCCAATCGCCTTGATCGGCGTGATCGCCTTCATCCATCTCGTCGGCTTTTCGATCAACATCCTGACGCTCCTGGCGCTGGTACTGGCGACGGGCATGGTCGTCGACGACGCGATCATCGTCTTGGAGAACATCGTGCGGCGCCGCGACATGGGTGCCCGGCCCCACGCCGCGGCGGTCATCGGCACCCGCGAGGTGTTCTTCGCCGTGATCTCGACGACGGCGACGCTGGCCGCCGTTTTCGTGCCGATCTCGTTCCTGCCGGGGACGGCCGGCGGCCTGTTTCGCGAGTTCGGCTTCGTCCTCGCCATCGCGGTGGTCATCTCGTCCTTCATCGCCCTGACGCTCTGCCCAATGCTCGCGGCGCATTTCCTCAAGGCCCGCGAGGACGAGCGGAGACCGGGTTGGTTCCAGCGGACGATGCGGTGGCTCGGCACACGTCTCGCCGGACTCTACGCCGTCACCCTGCGCGCCTGCCTCGCGCTTCCTCTCCTCGTCGTCGTCGTCGCCGGCCTGTTCTCCTTCGCGGCCTACCTCACCTTTCTCCAGATGCCCCAGGAACTGACGCCGAGCGAGGATCGCGCCCTTGTCCTGATGAGCGTCAGCGCGCCGCAAGGAGCCAGCCTCGACTACACCAATTCCCAGCTGCGCCGGATCGAGGACATCGTTCTTCCCTATGTGGAAGCCGGCGAAGCCCGGAATGTCTTCGCCATCTCGGGACGCGGCTCAGCGAACTCCGCATTCCTGGTCGTCACCTTGGCCGACTGGGCGGAACGCGAACGCTCGCAGCAGGCGATCGTCGCCGAGATCAATGGCAAGCTGCGCCAGGTGGCGGGCGTGCGCGCCTTTGCGATCCAGCCGAATTCGCTTGGCATCCGCGGCGGCGGCCGCGGCCTGCAATTCGCCATCGCCGGGCAGAATTACGAAGAGCTGGCAACGAGCGCCGACAGGCTGAAGGAGGCCATGCAGGCCGACGGTCGCTGGGGCAGCATACGGCTCTCCGAAGACGCTACCCAGCCGCAGCTCTCGGTGCTGATCGACCGAGCCCGAGCCTCCGATCTCGGCATCGACATCGACGGCCTCGCCACGGCCATGCAGGCGCTCCTCGACGGCCGCGAAATCGGCCGGACCTACATCGAGGACAAACAGGTGTCGATCAAGCTGATTTCGACCAGCCAACCGGTCAACGACCCGGGCGATCTCGCCAACATCTTCCTGAAGGCTCAGGATGGCCGCATCGTGCCGATGTCGACGGTGGCCAGCGTCGAGGAAAAGCCGATCGCGCCGGCGCTCACCCGCGAGGCTCGCTCGCGCGCCGTCTCGCTCGCCGCACAATTGCCGGACGGCATGGCGATCCAGGACGGCTGGGTCTCGCTGCAGGCTTTCGCCGCCGATATTCTGCCGGCCGACCAGCGGCTGATTCCGCTGGCCGAAGCCGCGGCGCTCGGAGAGGCCAACAGCGGGCTTGCGATGGTGTTCGGCTTTGCCATCGTCATTATCCTCCTGGTCCTCGCCGCCCAGTTCGAGAGCTTCGTTTCGGCCTTCATCATCCTCGCGACGGTGCCGCTCGGTGTCGCCTGCGCGATCTTCGCGCTGAATTTCTTCGGGACCAGCCTTAATCTTTACAGCCAGATCGGCCTCGTCCTGCTGGTCGGCATCATGGCCAAGAACGGCATCCTCATCGTCGAATTCGCCAATCAGTTACGAGAGGAAGGGATGGGATTGCGTGAGGCGGCGGAGCAGGCCGCGTTGATCCGGCTGCGTCCGGTGATCATGACCATGATCGCCACCGTTGTCGGCGGCGTGCCGCTGCTGCTGGCCTCCGGTGCCGGCGCCGAGGCGCGCGCGGCGCTCGGAACGGTGATCGTCGGAGGCCTCGGCCTCGCAACCTTCTCGACGCTCTACGTCACGCCCGTCGCCTATCTGATCCTCGGCCGCTTCTCGACGCCGAACGCCGAGAAAGCGGCGCGTCTGCAACGCGATATCGCGGCAGCGGAGGCTCGCGGAGCGCCGGCGGAGTGAGGAACGAACGGGCGACCACCCGCAACGAAGCTCACTTGGAGCGTTGACCTTGATGGTGGAGGATCAAATCACGTCCGGGCGACCGCGGCCGCGAATTTCGGGTCAGCAGAGGTTTTAAACGACGCGGCTTCGACAGCTCCGGGCTTGCCGATGAGATAGCCTTGGGCGGCATCGCAACCCAAGGATTCCAGCAAGCGTAGTTGTTCGACCGTTTCGACGCCCTCTCCCAATGTCGCGATCCCGATATCCCGGCCGAGTTGCGTCACCGCCCGAAGAACCGCCATGGAATTTTTGTCCGTCGCCGCGGTCGCCACGAAACTTCGATCGATCTTGATCCGGTCGAGCGGCAAGTCACGCAGATGCGCGAGCGACGAAAAGCCGGTACCGAAGTCGTCCATCGCCACCGTGATACCCAGTGCCCGAAACGCCTCCAACGTCTGGGCGACACGCGCGCCCTGAGCGACGATCGCCGTTTCCGTCAGCTCGATCTCAAGACGATGAGCGGGCACGCCGCTGGTAGCCAGAGCCTGCGTGACATGGGAGAACAGCAGTGGCGAACGAAACTGCACTGGGGAAACGTTGATCGCGACATACTTGTCGTTGTCCCATTTCGCAGCCTCCCGGCAGGCTTCCGCGAGCACCCAACCGCCGATCGCCACAATACATCCGATCTCCTCCGCCAGTGGGATGAAATCAGCGGGCGGCACAAGACCGCGTGTGGGATGATGCCATCGAATCAGCGCTTCGTACCCAATCGTCTGCCCGCTCGCGAGAGCGCGGATCGGCTGATAGACCAGACGGAACTCCTGGTTTTCCAATGCGGATTTCAGATCGGTTTCAAGTTGATGGCGAGCCGCGACCTTCTCGAGCATGCCCTCTTCGTAGAAAAACACGCGGTCGCGGCCGGTACGCTTGGCCTCGTTAAGCGCGATGTCGGCCTGTTGCATGAGGCCTTCAGCGGTTACAGCCAGCTCGGCGCGACAGATGCCGATATTGCAACCCGTGATAATGACATGGCCCAGAATCTCGAACGGATCACTGATCGCAAGAAGGATCTCGTGGGCGATGCTGACGGCATCCTCATCAGTGCCTGAAAGGATAATTGCCAGTTCGTCTGCCCCTATGCGGGCGACAAAACCGTCGGCACCAACGATCTGCTTGAGGCGAGCGGCCACCTCTACAAGAAGGATATCGCCAATAGCATGGCCATACGTATCGTTTACGGCCTTGAACTGAGCGAGGTCGACGAGCAGATACCCGAAATGCTCACCCGACAGGAAGCCGGCGTCGATCCGCTCCCGCAGCGCCCGACGGTTGGCCAATCCCGTCAGCGGATCGTGAGATGCCATCCGTTGCAACTGCTCATTCGACACCGCGCGCGTGCGATCGTCGATGAGATAGCTGGATATGCCCGTGCCGAGAATGATCATGGCACCGATCAGGATCGACAATGCCATGGCAGCGAAGACCCCGCTGTCCACGCCAGCGCCGGCTCCCGCTATCGGTGACACTTGGAATGCAGCCATGCCGGTAAAGTGGAGGAGGACGATCGCGGCCCCCAGCAATGCCGTCGTGATGCGCCGCTTCACGCCGCATGCCCAGCGGTGCGAGGCAGCGATAGACGCTATGGACAGGCCGACCGCCAGCGCGATCGAACCCGCGACATAGGCCTGATTCCACGACACCAGGCCTTCAACGCGATACGCCAGCATGCCGACATAGTGCATCGCGGCAATGGCGAGGCCGATGACACCGCCGCCGATAATCGTTCCCGACCGATTTTTCCATTTCGCGCAAATTGCAAAGCCGATTCCGGAGCCGACGACGGCGATCAGGATCGATACCAGCGTGAGCACGGGATCGAAGGATACCGGCGCGGAAGGACGATAACCCAGCATGGCGATGAAATGGGTTGCCCAAATCGCGGAACCGGCACTGACGGCCGTGAGGAAGTTCCACCCTTGCCGGCGCAGGCCCTCATTCTGCAGGGCGCGCCGAAACAAGCTGATCGTCACCGCGGCGCCGACGACGCACATCAATGCCGCAAGCAGCACAAACGGAATATTGTGTTCGCTGATCAGATGGAAAACGATGCGCATCACGGTGCCGATCTTGTTGAACCTTCCGGCATAACCTCCGAAAATTAAAGAACTGTCCTCTTACTATGAGGAATTTTCTCGGCGTGACGGAGCAGGGGACGGCGTAAATTTCAATGAACGCGATCGTCTCGGATGCTGGATGATTTTCAGGTCAGGTCTGGCCGTTCAGCCGCACCATTTGTTGCCGCTGTTCGGCCATCGCTGCGCCAGACCTTCTGCCATCAGCACCTCGCCCGCATCGCGGCCGTTGGCGAGGGTCACTGACACCAGCCGCCGGCCGTAGCGATCCAGGGGGATGTCCCGAAGGTTGTTGAACTTCGTTGAGCGGCGATGCCGGGTTGAAGGTTACGCGGCCCTCGAAGCAGGGGCAACGAACTTTTCAGCAAGGCGCTGCTGAT
>NZ_JAZHLJ010000050.1:0-29321 GCF_036549495.1 Aurantimonas sp. C2-5-R2 | reverse complement strand
AAAAGCCCGTTGCCCCCGTTTCCAGGGCCGCGTAACCTCCAACCCGGAAACGCCGATCGCCGAAGTTCAACAAACTTCGGGACATCCCCGATCAATGTGGCTTCAGTGGCAGCCATAGCGTCTTTAGCCTGCTGGCCGCGGATCGTCAGCAGCGATGCTTCGGCGTCATACAACTCGCCGATGACGCCGCGA
Source organism: Aurantimonas sp. C2-5-R2 (assembly GCF_036549495.1). Lineage (NCBI taxonomy): Bacteria > Pseudomonadati > Pseudomonadota > Alphaproteobacteria > Hyphomicrobiales > Aurantimonadaceae > Aurantimonas > Aurantimonas sp. C2-5-R2. The sequence goes on along the minus strand of NZ_JAZHLJ010000050.1, from coordinate 29,129 downwards.
ATATTGTCCATGAGGGCCTTGCCGGCGCCGCTGCTTTCTAGGGCGCGCGCCTGCTCCATGGTCAGGGGCGACCCCATCAGGGCGATTTCCTTCTCGGAAATCTTCGTGTGCCAATCATCGATCGCCAGACGCAGTCGGCCGATGCGCTCTTGCTGCGTGGCGTTATCCGAAGTCAGGGTCTGAACCGAGTCCAAGCCTGCGGTTAAGCCAGCCGCACCCGCCGTGTAAGGCTCGAGGAAATTCTCTTTAGCCGAAACCAGATAACCGCGCAGGCCGGTTTCCTGATTGACGATACTGCTCTCGATCTTCTTGATCTCGCCCAACACTTTGTAGGTGTGGTTATTCCACTTGATACTGTCTTCGATCCGGCTACTTTGCATAAAATTCAGAGAGCTAACGATCAGGACGATCACCATAACCGCCGCAAGTGAGAGTGATATTTTCTTGGTGATGCTAAAACCATTGCGGGGCATTTTAAGCTCTTTCTCGTTCTTGATGGCCTGGACGCAGCGCCGGATCGACTTGGTGCCTGAGAGCTTGCTAGGTTTTGCCGTTTAAATAATGGTTAATTTTGCGAGCCTCCAGCTTCCTCTACTTGGCCTCTTCAAAATGGCGTGATGATTATTTGCTACCCCTTACGAACAATCGGAAAAACCTGGGGAAAAGCGACGATCTTATCGATCGAATTCTTGCCCAATGCATTGATCCGATGACGGAATTTGACCTCCCCCGCAAAACGACCCCCGTCTCATCCCGCGACCTTATTCGTATCAAGGAGCCGCAATGAAGGGGCTTTGAAGCGGTTTCACCGCATCATTCGGAGCCCTTTTGAGGGCCATGTCATGACGCTGCGACAAATCACCGCGTCGTAAGTTTTTGCCGGAAGGGCAACCTCGGCCCGACCGGCGTCACGCCTTTGGTTCACATGCAACAAACCCGATTCGATGCCGAGCGATCTGAGGCCGCGTCCTATCCCCTCCCACAGCCGCCGGGTGTCAGGTGCCAGGTGTCGGGTGTCGTGACTATCACCCCCTCGCCGGCTTCAAGGACGGTCTGGTCGCAACTTGCAATAACGCCACACGGCCATCGTTGTATCGCGCTTCGGTCTCGACCAAGCTCGCCGGATGCCCCTCCCGGCGATCCTTTTGTCTTCAGGCGCATTGAGACGAGGAACTGACAGAACTGAAAGGGTTAGCAGGTAACATTCACCGGCTTGCCCTTCCCGATCCGCCTGATGCTGGTCACCGCCGCGCCCTTTGCCTCCAGCCGCGCGATCGCGGTGGCCAGTGGCTCGATCGCGGTCAGCATGTGATGGGCGTTGGCGTGGAGGAGCCGTGTGCCGTCCAGCATGATCCCGACATGGCCCTTCCAGAAGACGAGGTCGCCGCGTTCCCGAGCGGAATGGGAAAAAGTGGAAACCGGTTTTCCGCTCGCATCCTGCGCTGACTGACCTAACTCGCAGCCGGCGATGTGGGTCCCCAGCGCGCGCTCCTGCATGTCGGTATCGCGCGGCGCGGCGATGCCGGCCATCGCGCAGGCGATCTGGACGAGACCGGAGCAATCGATGCCCGATGCGCTCTTGCCGCCCCACAGATAGGGCACGCCGACAAACCGCTCGGCAACCGCGACGAAGTCCGGTTCCACGGTTCCGAGCGGCTTCAGATGCTGTTCCACCACGGCGCCATGGGGCTGGGTCATCGCGTAGCGCGCGTTGTGATCCTTGGCCGCGCCGGTGACGGTGACCAGCGCGCCCATCGGCAGATCGTGCAGCGGCGGCAGCTTGATGTCGGGACCGGGAAACAGCAGCGTCCGGGGCACGCAAACCCGGTGGGTCGGAGCGGCGCCGAGCCGGCCGATCGCCACACTCGGAACGTAACCGACATAGCCGTCCGTGCCGAGCTGCATCCAGGACCACCCCTCGGCGTCGGTCTCGAACACCGTCACCGGTTCGCCGAACAGCGCCTCGGTGTCGAGCGGCGCGTCGGGCGACGGACGACGGCGCACCGGCGCCAGCGGGCTGACGACGCGGCATTCCTCGCCCCCGACGAAGCGCGCGGCTTCCACCCGCCCTTGCAGCCGGACGTCGGCGAGATCGTCGCGGAACGCGTTGAGACGGGAATCGAGAGGAGATGTCATGGCGTCAATCTCCTCATCGCGCCGGAAAGCGCGTCTTGAGAACCGCGAACAGCGCCCGGATCGCCTGCGCCTCGCCGCCGATCGGCCCGATCGGGCTCGGCTTCGGCCGCCAGCCATAGATATCGAAATGCGACCAGCTCTTTGCCTTTTCGACGAAGCCTTGCAGGAACAGCGCCGCGGTCACCGATCCGGCGAAGGCGTCGCTGGTGACATTGTTGGTGTCGGCGATCTTGGAGGCAAGGTTCGCCGCATAGGGCTGCCAGAGCGGCATCCGCCAGACCGGATCGGCGACGTCGAGGCCGGCTTGCGCGATCTCGCCGGCCAGCGCGCTATCGTCCGTATAGAACGGCGCGATGTCGGGTCCGAGCGCCACCCGCGCCGCGCCGGTCAGCGTCGCCATGTCGATCAGGAGATCCGGCGCTTCCTCGTCGGCCAGCGCCAGCGCGTCGGCGAGCACCAAGCGCCCCTCGGCGTCGGTGTTGCCGATCTCGACCGTCTTGCCCTTGCGGCTGGTCAGGACGTCGCCCGGCCGGAAGGCATCGCCCGAAATCGCGTTCTCGACGGCCGGGATCAGCACGCGCAGGCGCACCGGTAGCTTGGCCGCCATCACCATGCGGGCGAGGCCGAGCACGTTGGCGGCGCCGCCCATGTCCTTCTTCATCAGCAACATGCCGGACGCCGGCTTGATGTCGAGGCCGCCGGTGTCGAAGCAGACCCCCTTGCCGACCAGCGTCAGCTTCGGATCCTCCGGCCGGCCCCAGCATAGGTCGAGCAGCCGCGGTGCCGACGCGCTCGCCCGGCCGACGGCGTGGATCATCGGAAAATTCCGCTCGAGAAGCGCGTCGCCCTCGATCGTATCGACGCGCGCGCCGAACCCATCGCCGAGCAAGCGCACGGCACCCTCCAGTTCGGCCGGTCCCATGTCGCTGGTCGGCGTGTTGATCAGATCGCGCGCGAGAAAGACGCCCGCGGCGATGCTCTCTATGTCCGCCCTGTCGGAGCCATCGGCGGCAAGAAAGCGGATGTCGCCGCCGTCATCCGCTTTCGACGACCGGTAGCGGTCGAAGCGATAGCCGCCGAGAATGAGCGCCAGCGCAGCGAGCGGCCCGTCGATGGCGGTGTCGTCGGCGAAATACCAATCCCCTGCCGGCAGCTTGCCGGCGAGCGGACCCGCCAACAGCGCGCGGCGTTGCGTCGCACCCTCTCCGGCGCCGCCCTTGCCGAGACCGAGAACCGCGCCGGCGACGTTGCCTTTCGTGTCCGGCACGATCAGCACGGCTCCCGCCTCGGCCGAGAACCGCGCGGTTTTCGCCCAATGGGCGGTCGCGGCCGGCAGGGCCTTGAGGCCGGCCTTATCCGCGGTCCAGACGGGCAAGGCGGCGGCGGTCTTGGCGCTGACGAGGGTAACGGTCATGGAGCCGGGTTCCTTGTTTCGGCGGCGACGGATTAACCGGCCGTTAGGGTTAACAAATTATTCTCTCCGCCACGGGCCGTAGCATCAATGCCGGCCAAACAGTCATCCGCGGGCGAAACGGGAGCAGTTCATGGTCGGGCGCGAAACTAGACCGATTCGTCGATCGAGACAGGGGCTTCTCGTCGGTGCCGCCCTGGTTCTCGCCGTGACCCAGGGGTGCGCGTCGGTTTCCAACGAGATTACGGGCTCCGTCAGCAAGCCGGCGTCCGGCCGCACGGTGGCGCAGATGTCGTCCGGCGAACTGCAGAACGCGGTGGCCTCCTACGGCCAGGCGTATGAAAAGAATTCCAAGGACAAGGCGACGGGCCTCTCCTATGCCGCGACCCTGCAGATGGCCGGTCGCAACGACCAGTCCCTGGCGGTGATGCAGCAGGTGGCTATCGCCCACCCCAAGGATCGCAACGTGCTGGCCGCCTATGGCAAGGCGCTGGCGGCAGCGGGCGATCTGCCGAAGGCGCTGGAGACCGTGCGCCGTGCCCAGACCCCGGACTACCCGGACTGGCGGCTTTATTCGGCCGAGGGCGCCATCCTCGACCAGCTGGGCCAATCGGACGAGGCCAGGGTGCTGTATCGCAAGGCGCTGGACATGGCGCCGGACGAGCCGACGATTCTGTCCAATCTGGGAATGTCCTACCTCTTGGCGAACGATCTGCCGGCGGCCGAAAAATACCTTCGCGCGGCGGCCGCACGGCCCGGCAGCGACAGCCGCGTGCGCCAGAACCTGGCGTTGGTCGTCGGCCTGCAGGGCCGCTTCGCGGAAGCCGAGACGATCGCCGCGGCGGAGCTTTCGCCCAAGGAAGCGGAGGCCAACGTCGCCTATCTCAAGGAGATGCTGGCCCAGCAGAACACCTGGTCGATGCTGAAGGACAAGGATGGCGGCAAGAGCTGACGCCGCTCCGCCACGTACAAGGAAAATGCAAAGAAAGGGCGGAGCGCGGGCTTCGCCCTTTTTCGCGTCATGGACCGCCAGTTGCCGGAAAGCGCGACGCGACGATGGCGGCGCCTTGCCGCGCCTGGCCTATTGCGTCTCCATCACCTGGATGATCGCCGGGCCGATAATGACGGCGAACAGCACGGGCAGGAAGAAGATGATCATCGGCACCGTCAGCTTGGGCGGCAGCGCGGCGGCCTTCTTCTCCGCCAGGTTCATGCGCATGTCACGATTTTCCTGCGACAGCGTACGCAGCGCGGTGCCCAGCGGCGTGCCGTAGCGCTCGGCCTGGACGAGCGCGGTGCAGACGGAGCGCACGCCCTCGAGGCCGGTCCGGGCGGCGAGGTTGTCGTAGGCGACCTTGCGATCCGGCAGATAGGACAACTCGGCGCAAACCAGAACGAGCTCTTCTGCCAGCGCGATCGACTGGATGCCGATTTCCTCGGCGACCCGGCGGAAAGCGGCCTCGATGGAATTGCCCGATTCCACGCAGATCAACAGAAGATCGAGCGCGTCCGGCCAGGCGCGGGTAATCGAAAGACGGCGCTTGGTCGCCTGGTTGCTGACGAACAGGATCGGCGCGTAAAATCCCAAATAGGCGACGCCGATACAGCCCAGGACGCGAAACATCGTCGGCTGCGTCGCAAAAAGCCCGAGACCGAAAACGTAGAACACGGCAAGGGCCAGCATGAGCAGGGGCATGATCGCGCGGGCGAAGAGGAAGAGGGTCAGCGGTCGCTGGCCCCGATAGCCGGCGACCCGCAGATTGGCGACCGTCTTGTCGTCGACCAGCGCCTTGCGCAGGTTCAGGCTGCTGACGACCAGCGCGACGATGCCGGTGCTGTCCTGGTGGCGCAAGCCGCCGCTGCGGCCCTGTTCCTTTTCGATGGCCAGCCGCGCGCGCTCTCGCGCCCTCACCTGCTCGCGCTCCAGCGCCACCGCCTTCATACGGCTTTTGAGCTGGTTGCCGGCGAGCAGCGGCAGGGTGATCGTGACGAGGGTGGTGAACACCGCGACCGCGATCACCACGCTGACGACGAGCGACCCCGAGACGCCGAAATATTGAAACACCGATTCCATCGTCGGATGCTGCCTTTCTACCGGTCTCTTGTGGCCCATGGCCAGGCGTCGGCGATCCGTCGCCGGTCAGAAGTCGAAATTGATCATTTTCTTCATGGTGAAGATGCCGAGCGCCATCCAGATCGCCGAGGCGAGGAGAATGATCTTTCCGGTATCGGTGGTGAAGAGGATCGAGATGTAGTCGGGGGTCGTCAGGTAAACGAGACCGCCGACGATGATGGGCAGGAAGCCGATGATACCGCCTGAGGCCTTCGCCTCCATCGACATCGCCTGAATCTTGCCCTTCATCTTCTTGCGGTCGCGCAGCACCTTGGACAAATTGCCCAGCGCCTCGGACAGATTGCCGCCGGCCTGCGCCTGGATGGTGATGACGATCGAGAAGAAATTGGTCTCCGGGATCGGCACGCTTCGATAGAGCCGCTCGACGGATTCGGAGATCGAAACGCCCATTTGCTGCGTCTCCATGATCTTCTGGAACTCGCTGCGCACCGGTTCCTGCATTTCGCTGGCAACCATCTTCAGCGTGTCGTTCAACGGCAAGCCGGATTTGACACCGCGCACGATGAGATCGACGGCGTTCGGAAATTGGTCGACGAATTTCTGCAGGCGCCGCTTTCGCGCGCGGGCGAGCATGAAGCGGGGAAGTCCGAGCCCCGCGAAGATCGCGACCCCCAGCGTCAAAATCCACGACAGGCCGAAGAGTAGCGCGACCAAGACGCCCAGGATCGCCAGGGCGACGCTGATCGCCGCGAAATGCCCGACCGTCAACGGAAGTCCCGCCTGCTCCAGCCGGCGCTTCAAGGTGAGCTTGCCGGTATGCTTGTCGCGCTCCTTCTGACGGTCTTCCAGATCCTTCAGCGAGGACTGGATCGTCTTGCGTCGCTTGGATTGCTCCTGAAGCCGGTCGCGCGCCACTTTCAGCGAGGCGCGGTCGCCTTCGTCGCGCGTATATTGCGAGCGCCGGATCTCGACCTTCTTCTCGGCCGCGATGCGAGGCTGCAGGAAGGCATAGGCGAGTCCGCCGGCCGCGACCATCGACAAAAGAATGAAGAGGAGACCCGCCGCCGACGTCAGCATCACGTGTCCCTCGCCGGCTCGGCGGCGTTACTCGCGTCGAGCGCCGCCGCGAGGCGTTGTTCCTCGTTGTAGTAGCGCGCGCGATCCCAGAATCCCGGCCGTCCAACCCCGGTCGAACGATGGCGGCCGAGGATTCGGCCCTGCGCATCCTCGCCGACCATGTCGTAGACGAACAGATCCTGGGTGGTGATCACGTCGCCCTCCATGCCGAGCACTTCGGTGATGTGGGTGATCCGGCGCGAGCCGTCGCGCAGCCGCGCGGCCTGGACGATGACATCGACGGAGCCGACGATGATCTCCTTGACCGTCCGCGAGGGCAGTGAAAAGCCACCCATGGCGATCATCGATTCCATACGGTTGAGACATTCGCGCGGCGAGTTGGAGTGGATCGTGCCCATCGAGCCGTCATGGCCGGTGTTCATCGCCTGCAGGAGATCGAAGACCTCGGGTCCGCGCACCTCGCCGACGATGATCCGCTCGGGACGCATGCGCAGACAGTTCTTGACCAGATCGCGCATGGTGATCTCGCCCTCGCCCTCGATATTGGGCGGGCGGGTTTCCAGCCGGACGACATGCGGCTGCTGCAACTGCAGTTCGGCCGAATCCTCGCAGGTGATGATGCGCTCGTCTTCGTCTATGTAGCGGGTCAGGCAGTTGAGCAGCGTCGTCTTGCCCGAGCCGGTGCCGCCGGAAATGACGACGTTGCAGCGCACCCGGCCGATAATCTGCAGGATCTGCGCGCCCTCCGGCGAAATGGCGCCGAAATTGACGAGCTGGTCGAGCGTCAGCTTGTCCTTCTTGAACTTGCGGATCGTCAGGGCCGCGCCATCGATCGCCAGCGGCGGCGCGATGACGTTGACGCGGGAGCCGTCCGGCAGGCGCGCGTCGCAGATCGGCGAGGTTTCGTCGACGCGTCGGCCGACCTGGCTGACGATCCGTTGGCAGATGTTGAGCAGCTGCTGCGTGTCGCGAAACCGCACATTGGTCTGCTGGACCTTGCCCGCGACTTCGATGAAGGTCTGGCGAGCGCCGTTGACCATGATGTCGGAGATGTCATCTCGGGCGAGTAGCGGCTCCAGCGGTCCGTAGCCGAGCACATCGTTGCAGATATCGCTGAGAAGATCCTCCTGCTCGGCGATCGACATCGCGAAATTCTTGATCGAGACGATGTCGTTGACGATGTCCCGGATCTCCTCGCGGGCGCTCTCGACATCCAGCTTGGCGAGCTGCGAAAGGTCGATCGTATCGATCAGCGCCGCGAAGACCTGGGTCTTGCGCTCGTAATAATTGTCGGATCGCGCCATCGGCGCGCTCTCGGCATGTCGAGGCGCCTCGACATGCGTCCCGGCCGGCGGCGTTTTCGCACGTGCGGGTGGTTCGGCCGGCCGAGCGCTGTCTGCCGGCGGCGCGGCCGGCTTCGGAGGCGCCGGCTTCGGAGGCGCCGCCACGGCGGCCGCGCCGTCGAGCGGCTTGTCGTTCCCGCGCTTTCCAAACATGATGATGCTGCTCCAGAAGGTGGTTTGGCTGCGCCTATTTGCGACGGAGACGGTCCAACAGACCCGATTTTCTTTGTTTCTTTGGCTCGCCGCGCCCGGTCAGGACATGGGCAATCTGATGGAAGGCCTCGACGGCGGCGTGCTTGGCGTCGATCTCGGCGATCATCTGACCGTTATTGGCGGCATTGCCGAATGCCAGCGGATCGAACGCAATCTGGGCGATCGGCTCGAGCCCGAGCGGCTCGGAGAATTCCTCCGGCGAGATTTCGGGCCGCTTGGGGATCGCCAGCTGGTTCAGGATGAGATGCGGCGCAGGATCGTTCGGCCGCAGCTTCTTCAGCATGTCGACGAGGTTTTTGGCATTGCGCAGATTGGCGAGATCCGGCGTCGCGACGATGACGATTTGGTCGGCATCCGCCAGGACGCTCCGGGTCCAGTCGTTCCAGACATGCGGCACGTCGAGCGCGACGATGGGCGCGCCTCGCTGGGCCGTTTCGATCAGCGCGGTGAAGGCATCGGCGGAAAAGTCGTAGGTCCGGTCGAGAACGGACGGCGCCGCCAGCAAAGACAGGTGTTCGGCGCATTTCGACAGCAGCCTGTCGAGCAGCACATCGTCCATTCGTTCGGCGGAAAACACCGCTTCCGCGATACCCTGGGCCGGGTCCTGGTCGAAATTGATGTTCGCCGTGCCGAACGGCAGATCCAGATCGGCGAGCACAACGTCGTTCGAAAACAGCTTGGAAATGGACCAGGCGACGTTATGGGCGATCGTCGAGGACCCGACACCGCCCTTGGCGCCGACAAAGGCGATCGAACGGCCGAGTGGCTCGGCGTCGGGGGCGGTGAACAGCGCCCCGATCACGGTCATGACGTCGGCGATCGAGATCGGTGCGACGAGATATTCCGAGATGCCCCGGCGCACGAGATCGCGATAGAGCGAGACATCGTTGTAGTGGCCGATGATGACCACCTTGGAGCCGGGGTCGCAGACCTCCGACAAGGCCTCGAGTTCGACGAGAAGTTCACACGGCGGCAGCTTCGATTCAAGCAAGACCAGATTGGGCGTCGGCGCCCCGGAAAAATGCTCGACCGCCGCGCGAATGCCGCCCATGTTGACGCGCAGATGCGTCTTCGCCATGCGGCGATCCTCGCCGGCCTTTTCGATCGGCTTGGAGACCCCGTCGGTTTCGCAGAAGGCCTGGATCGATATCCGCGGCATCGGCCGGACCTTGTCCAGCCCGACGCTCGCGTCCTCCACGTCGTCCGGTGCGTCGAACGACACGTCGTCCCTGATCGTCTCCGCGGTTACCATTGGTAGTCAGCCTCCGTGTCGTTCGGCTGCGCCATCGTCCGCTCGCCCTTGCGATATTTCTCGAGAATCGTGGTCCGCCGTTCGGCGTCGCTCGAATCCATGCCGCGCGGCGACAGAAGATCGCGCGGATCGGCGATCTGGGCGGCGAGATTCTGCTGGCTGGCGCAACCGAAATTGAAATAGTTCTTGTTTTCTGAGGTGTTCCCGAGATCCTCGGGCCAGCGGCCACAGGGGCCGGTCTTGGCGACCAACGACGAATAGGCGAGGCGGATCGACGTCGGTCCGCTCGCCCCAGCCGCTGAATAGGGCTGAACGAAGATCCGATCGCGGGCGATCTTGCGTCCGCGCAAGGTTTTGACGATGCCGCCGGACAAACGGTCTGCGGCGTATTGATTGGCCGATCCCATCGGCAGCAGCACCTGGATCGTGTCGGCGCCGGAAGCGCGGAACCGGTCGGCGAAATCCTCGACGCGGCCGCGATCGGCATAGGATAGGCTCGCGTCGGAGGCGACGACCGGAATATCGACCGCCGTCTGGGCCTCCGAGACCACGATCGGATGGCGCGTGCGATAGTCGTCCGGGATGGAACCGACCTCCACATGCTGCACATTGGCGCATCCGCCGGCGATCAGCAGCGCGCCGAGCGCCAGGATCGTGCTCGCACGCAGACGGACCGACCGTCGGTCACCGCCCCGGCATTCGAAAAGGTCTTTCATCTGCGATCTCCTCGAACCGGTCATTTGTAGATAAAGCCGACGACGCCGTGATACCGGCCGGGGGGCAGCTTGGTTTCCATATGGCCGTAGACGCGATTGATCCGACCAAGGAAGTTGCCGGCCCCGTCGCTGGAAAAGCCGAGGCCATCGTCGGGCCGCGCCAGCGCCTGTCGCGCCACCGGCCGCACCAGATAAGGCGTCACGATGATGACGAGTTCGGTCTCGTAGCGCTGGAAGTCACGGCTGCGGAACAAGCTGCCGAGGATGGGGATCTTGGAAAGGCCCGGCGTTCCCGAAATGACCTGGCGCACTTCGTCGCGGACGAGGCCGGCGATGACCAGCGAGCCGCCCGAGGGAAGCTCGACCGTGGTGTCGGCGAGGCGCTTGCGGATGCCGGGCGGCGTCACCCCCGGCGCGACCCCGCCTGGAAAGCTGAACGGGCTCTCGAAGGTCGGCTCCGACACGCTGGTGCGGATCTTCAGGCTGATGCGACCGGCGGAGAGCACCACCGGGGTGAAGTCGAGGCCGATGCCGTAATCGATCTTCTCGGTGTTGTATTCGACCGAGGCCGCCTCGGTGTCGTACCCGACGATATTGCCCGCCGCGTTGAGGATCGGCGTCCGCTTTTCCGCCTTCTCCGACTTGCCTTGGGGGATATTGAACTCGCCACCGACCTTGAAGCTCGCCTTTTCGCCGGAAATCGCGGTCAGGCTGGGTTCGGCCAGCGTGCGCATCACACCGGCCTGTTCCATGGCGTTGATCTGACTGGTGATGTCGAACCCGCCGATGCTGCCGGCGGTTTTCGCTAACGTGTTGCTGATCGCCTTACCCAGGCCGAAAGGATTGTCGATGTTGGCATAGGAAATGCCGTCCGACGCGCTGCCGCTGAATCCGAGCTGCTTGACGACCGAGCGCTGCACCTCGGCGACCGTCACCTTCAGCGTCACCTGATCCTGACCCTGGATCTGCAATAGATTGACGATCTGGCTCTGGCGCCGGTCCTCCTGGGCGAAGGCGACGTCGCTGTTGCCGCCACCGGCGCCGCCGGTCGCGGTTGCCGACTGGATATACTGGCCCGTCGTACCCTCGCCGCCGGTGACGAAGATGCGCGCCAGCCGTTCCACCTTGGCCGCGTCCTGGGGCGTCTGGACCATACCGGTGAGGACGACATTGTCGTTCAGCATTTCGATCGTGACGTCGGAGGACGGCACATATTTGCGGATCGACGCCTCCAGTCCGCTGATATCTCGCTCGATTTTCAGGTCGATCGAGGCGATCTGGCGATTCTGGCGATCGAAGACGACGATGTTCGTCTGGCCGATCTGCTTGCCGAAGATGTAGATGCGGCGCGCATCCCTTGTCACCGCGTCGGCCACCGCCGGATTGGCGACGAGGATATCGTGGGCGTCGGCCGCCAGCACGATGACCTTGGTCTTGTTGAGACCGAGATTGATTGTCTGGCTCGCCTGCCGGACGTTGACGACGGTGGGTTCGGCCGACGCGGGGAGCGGCGCGAAGACGGGCGTCAATGCGGTCGAGACGCCGGCAAGTCCCACGACGGCCCGGCGGAGCAGGGCAAGCAAGATGTCGGATCGGTTGGAAGAGCTCATCGACCTGCCTGTCATTTGGACGTTGTGATGTCGGTGGACTGGCCGTAGCGCACGACCTTGATCTTGCCGCGCTGGGAGTTCTCCTGGGCCAGCAGGAAGGCGGCGTAGCCGGGTGAGCCGGGCACCGAATCGGCGAGGGAGCGCAGCGACAGCACCAGCCGGTCGGCGATCTGCTGGGCGGCGGTCAGCGCTTCGGCCTGATCCGGATCGACCTCGAGCGTCGCCGTCGATCCGACGACGACTTTCTCCCCGTCCTTCTCCTCGATCGTCTGATCGATTGCGAGAACGCGGAGGTTGCGCAGCACCGTTTCGGTCGTGACTTTCTCGGCACGACCGTCCGAACTGGCTGTCCGGCGAGTCATGATGATGTCGACATGGTCGTTGGGGAGGACGAAGCCGCCGGCCGACGTATCCGCCGCGATCTGGATGGCGACGGCGCGTTTGCCCGCAGGCAGAATCGCCGACATGAAGCCGCGATCGGCGCGGATCAGCTTGGATTCGCGCACCGGTTCGCCGGCGAAAAAGGACTGTCGGGCGATCGAGCCCTCGAGCTCCTCGATCGCGTCCGGGCGATCGGTTCGCACGATCAGCGTCGGCCCGATGCCTTCCTCCGGCCACTTCTGCCAGCCGAGGACGGCATTGATCGACCCACCCATCGCGACCTCCGTCGTGGTGACGAGCACGTCCGCAAGCTTGATCGGAGGTTCGGCCGGAGCGGCCGTAATGATCACCGGCTCGGCCGGCGCCGGCTGAGCGAGATTGAGAGCGACGAAGCCGGCACCTGCAGCGGCGACAAGGGCGACCGCCACGACCGCGATGCGTGCAAGATTCATCGGACAACTCCCGCCAACTGGGCCGCACATTCGCGGCTGTTCGCATCGGTTATCGCCGACAAACCCTCAATGTATGGTTAACGAACTCTGACAGCGCGGCTTGGGCCGGCGTCTGCGGCTCGGTCAGAACGGACTGCCTGCCCATCCGCCGAGCGCGATGTCCATCCAGACGCTGTCGGAATAGACCGTCAGGCCGGCGGCGCCGAGGGCGATGCCGTAGGGAATACCTGTATCCTGCTCAAGCAGGCGGTCGATGAAGTCGATGCCGGTGACCGGAGCGAAGACCACCCGGGACAGCAGCAGTCCCAGGGTCAGGAACCCGCCGAAAATCGAACCCAGAAGGAGATACTCGATGAGATCGGCCGACGGGCCGAACCACATGGCCGTCACGGCCATGAGCTTTGCGTCGCCGCCGCCGATCCAGCCTGCCGCGAACAATCCGAAGGTGACCGCAAGGCAAAGCAGCCCGACACCGAGATGCAGCGCAATTTGGCCGAATGGCATGCCCAGCAGCAGCGCGATCGCCAAGAATCCCAGAACGAGCGCCGCCGAAACGCGGTTCGCGATCGTCATCGAGACGAGATCGGAACTGGCGGCGTAAATCATTGCGAAGGGGAACAAGGTCAGAATGGCGACTGTCAGCATTCCTAACCCCAATCTTGCGTTGGCATCGCCGCTTGCGGAGACCCGCGACCACGGGAACCAGGAGGTTATCAACCTGCGAAGGCCCGGGTCGCTCCCTTAAATGGAGACGGGGACCGGACGTCCCCGTCTCGCATTCAGGTAGCGCATTGCACTTACTTCGGCGCGATGTTCGTGCCGATGGTCGTGAAGGTGCTCGTCAGATTGGTGCCGACCGTGGTGACGGCGGCGATGATGGCGGTACCGATCAGAGCGGCGATGAGGCCGTATTCGATCGCGGTGGCGCCGGACTCATCGTTGATGAAGCGCATGAAATGCTTGGACATGGGAACTCCTTAAATCCGATTGGCAGCAAACCCGCCGACTGTTTTCGTCGATCGGATAGGGGGACGTTACCCCTACGATGTTGCAATCGGCTTAAGGTTTTTGGTTGATTTTTTATTACATTCACTTCCCTAACTAATACTTAAAAAATGCTTACGATGGCTAATTAATCCTCCGTTTACCGCATTGCCGTATAGATCACGCTGATGGTAATCCGAGTAACCGGGACACGTCTCATGAATCGCCTTCTCCGCCTCGTGTTGCCTGCCATGATCCTGGGCCTTCTCTCCGTCGGAGCGCAGGCCAAGGATCACGGTGCGATCCTCGGCGTCGCTGTCGACCATGCCAGGATCATCGAGATCGACCGTCCCGCCGCCACGGTCATCGTCGGCAACCCGGCGATCGTCGATGTCGAGGTGCTGAGCTCGGAACGCCTTGTCCTGACCGGGCGCAGTTACGGCATTACCAATCTCGTCATTCTCGACCAGGCCGGCGAGATGATCCTCGATGAACAGGTCGCGGTGCAGACCTTCGAGAACAACACGGTCCGCGTCTATCGTCAGGCGAGCCGGATCACCTACGCCTGCGCGCCGAAATGCGAGCCGACCGTGACCATCGGTGACGATCCGGGAAGCTTCCAGCAGGCAAACGAGCAATACGTCATTCGTCAGGCGATGGCGAACGAAGCCGCCGCGCGCTAGTGGATTGAATTTAACATTTGATACCCATGTGCGGCGGGCTCGTAATCGAATGTCAAATTTGAAAAATCCACGAGAGTCATAAATTTGCTAGTGGTCCTTTGATTTCGACATTTGCTTGCCAGGGTGCTCCAAGCGGGATGCAAATGTCGAAAGCGGATCACTAGGCAGCGGATCGACAAAGACCCAAGACCAGTCTCCTGATGGAATTTTCGGGGCGCCTCGGCGCCCCTATCCAATCGAGCCCGACGAACTATCTTCGCCACGGAAGGATTCACGGACATCCACCGCAGCGGAGACAGGCCTTTGGCGCGCGCGATTCTCATGGTTCTCGATTCCTTCGGCATCGGCGGCGCGCGCGATGCGGCAAGCTTCGGCGACGCAGGGGCTGACACGTTCGGCCATATCCTCGCGGCGGCGAAGCGCGGCGAAGCCGATCAGGACGGCCTGCGAAGCGGCCCCCTCGCCCTTCCCAACCTTCGCCGGCTCGGCCTCTACCGCGCCGCCGGTCAATCATCGAGCGAGGCATGCATCGGCCTTTGGGGCTCCGCAGGGGAAGTTTCACACGGCAAGGACACGCCTTCCGGACATTGGGAGATCGCCGGGGTTCCGGTGCTCTTCGACTGGGGCTATTTCCCGCAGGAGATTCCCGCCTTCCCGGCGTCCCTCATCCAGCAGATCGCCGATGATAGCGATATCCCCGGCGTTCTCGGCCAATGCCATGCATCGGGCACGGAGATCATCGGGGAACTTGGCGAAGACAGCATCCGCACCGGCAAGCCGATCTTCTACACCTCGACCGACAGCGTTTTGCAGATCGCCGCGCACGAAACCCATTTCGGCCTCGACCGCCTCTACGACCTCTGCGCCAACGCGCGCCGGCACGTCGATCCCTTGAATATCGGCCGGGTCATCGCCCGGCCCTTCGTCGGCGAAACCTCGGACAGCTTCCGCCGCACCGCCAACCGGCGCGACTATTCCGTGCCGCCGCCGGAGCCGACGCTGCTTGACCGCGCCGTCGACACCGGCCGGCGGGTGATCGCGATCGGTAAGATCGGCGACATCTTCGCCCATCAGGGCATTTCCGAAGTGCGCAAGGGCGACGGCAATGATGCGCTGTTCGATGCCATGCTCGGCGCCCTCGACGACGCGGCGGACGGCGATTTGATCTTCGCCAATTTCGTCGATTTCGACATGCTCTACGGCCACCGCCGCGACGTCGCCGGCTATGCCGCCGCGCTGGAGGCCTTCGACGCCCGCCTGCCCGAGCTCGAAGCCCGCCTTCGCCCCGGTGACATCGCCATCGCCACCGCCGACCATGGCTGCGATCCGACATGGCGCGGCTCCGACCACACCCGCGAGAACGTGCCCGTGCTGGTGTTCGGCCCCGATATCGCCCCGGGCAGCATCGGCCATCGCGAGACCTTCGCCGATATCGGCGAAAGCATCGCCGCCCATCTCGGCCTGCCGGCCGGCCGCTACGGAACCAGCTTCCTTTGAGCAACGACAACGCCCCGGCGGTCGCCCACGCCGGCCGGGGCGGCACAGTGCCCATGGCGGAATTGCACTGCCATATCGAGGGCACGGCCGATCCCGCGCTGGTCCTCGAATTGGCGCAACGGCACGGCATCGCCCTTGGCGGCATCATCCGCGACGGCGCCTATGTCTGGCACGACTTCACCAGCTTCCTCGCCGCTTACGACCGCGCCGCGACGGTGTTTCAGAGCGAGGACGACTTCGCCCGGCTCGCCGAGGATCATCTGACGCGGCTCGCGGGCGCCGGGGCGATCCATGCCGAGTTCTTCATTTCGCCCGATCATGCCGAGGCCGGAGGAACCGCGCCGCAAGCGTATCTCGCGGGCCTCGCCGAAGGCGTCCGCCGCGCCCGCCATGCCACCGGCATCGAAGCCCGGATGATCGTCGTCGGAGTTCGGCATATGGGCGCCGAGCGGGTCGAGGCCGCGGCGCGCTTTGCCGTCGCCGGCGCCGTGTCGGAGCCGCTTCTGACCGGCTTCGGTCTAGCCGGCGACGAACGCAGTTTCGCGCCGCGCGACTTCGCCAAGGCCTTCGACATCGCCCGCGATGCCGGTCTCGGCCTGACCGCCCATGCCGGTGAATTGTGCGGTGCCGACAGCGTGCGCGAGACCATCGCGGCGCTGAAACCGCAACGGATTGGCCACGGCGTCCGCGCCATCGAGGACGACGATCTCGTCAGGCGGATCGCCGCGGACGGCATCGTGCTCGAAGTCTGCCCCGGCTCGAATCTGGCGCTCGGCATCTTTCCCGACGCCGCCGCGCACCCGCTTCGCCGCCTGGTCGAGGCGGGCGTGAGGGTAACGCTGAACTCCGACGATCCGCCGTTCTTCGCCACCGATCTTGCCGCCGAATACCGCTTTGCCGAAGATGCCGGGATCGGCCGGGCCGGGCTGCTGGCCTTGACCCGCAACGCCATCGAGGCCGCCTTCGTCGATGCAAAGACTCGGGCGCGGCTTCTCGACAGGCCGATGCTTGAGGCCATTTCGCTTGGCGCGCCGCCGTCAAGGCATTAGAGCTTCGGCCAATCCGCAGGCAGAAAGCGAGGCCCCATGGACGGCGTCACCGTCATCGACCACCCGCTGGTCCAACACAAACTCACCATCATGCGCAAGAAGGAGACGTCGACGGCGAGCTTTCGCCGGCTGCTCCGCGAGATCTCGACGCTTCTCTGCTACGAGGTGACGCGCAATCTCGACCTGACCACCATCCGCATCGAAACGCCGATGGAGGCGATGGACGCGCCGGTGCTGGAAGGCAAGAAGCTGGTCTTCGCCTCGATCCTGCGGGCCGGCAACGGCCTCCTGGAAGGCATGCTGGACCTCGTGCCGGCCGCGCGGGTCGCCCATATCGGCCTTTATCGCGACCATGAGACGCTGCAGCCGGTCGAATATTACTTCAAGGCACCGGACGATCTGGCCGACCGGCTGGTCATTGTCGTCGATCCGATGCTGGCGACCGCCAATTCCGCCATCGCGGCGATGGACAAGCTGAAAGAGCGCGGCGCCCGCAACATTCGCTTTCTCTGCCTTCTCGCCGCGCCCGAGGGCGTCGCGCGGTTTTGCGCCGCGCATCCGGATATTCCGGTGTTTACCGCGGCGATCGACAGCCATCTCAACGACAAGGGCTATATCGTGCCCGGCCTCGGCGACGCCGGCGACCGGATGTACGGCACCAAGTAGCGAACCCTGGGCTCAACGAGGCGTTAACGCTTTCGCAACCGCGCCGACGAAATCCGCGGGCAGGCCACCCAGCCCTTTCGCGGATGTTAACGACGGGGCGCTAAGCTGATCCGGTTTCCCGAAACGGCTCGGATCGGCCGATGCAGAAATTCGTCTTCCTCCTCGTCCTGTCCTCGATGGTCGCGCTGGCGGCTCCCTCGGCCTTCGAGGAGTACCGCTCCCGCATGCTCACCGGACAGGTCGAGACGATCGACGCCCCGCCCGCGGTGATCGACGCCGCGGTGGAGGCACCGCCGTCCGGCCGCTTGGCGCTGCTGCGCGCCGACCCGAGCGGCCATTTCCGCGCCGACGCGCGGATGAACGGCAGGCCCGTCCCGGTGCTCGTCGACACCGGCGCGACCTACGTCGCACTCGACCAGACCACCGCGCGCCAGCTCGGCATCGTCCCCGGCATGGCCGACTATCGCCACAGGGTGCAGACCGCCAATGGCGAGACCAGGGCGGCGCTCGCCAGCATCGCCCGTCTCCAACTGGGACCGATCGAGTTGCGCGACGTCGAGGCGCTGGTCACCCAGGATGGCACCCTGCCGGTCACCCTGCTCGGCATGAGTTTTTTGAGCCGCCTGTCGAAATTCGAGATCGAGGACGGCCGATTGACGCTCAGCCAGTAGTCCGCTCGTCGGGGTCATGCCCGCAAACCATATTGGTCCGCTGTGCGGACAAAGTGAGCATGCTTGAATTACTGTGCGCCCGAAATGCGACATGCCTCGCATCTCGAGGCTGACCAGAAATATCTTTCCACGGATCTTGTTGAATTAATAAGAAACCGGACGTGATTGAGCAAACAATGGTCATTTGTGGGGGTTGTCATGCCGGGCAAGCTGGAAACACCGCAACCGACATCGTTGTTGAATAGATTGTGGCATCCAGATTTAACCACACTTTCACCAGCCTATTTCGGGATGGTAATGGCAACAGGCATAGTTTCGCTCGCCGCAAATCAGATCGATCTGCCTGTAGTGGCGTGGGGACTTTTTCTGATCGCGATTATCGCCTATATTGTCTTGTGGTGGCTGACAGTTCTGCGTATAATTCACCACCACAAACGTTTTTTTACGGATATGACTGATCATTTGCGCGGGCCGGGTTTTTTCACCATGGCCGCGGCATCAAGCATTCTGGGTAGCGAGTTCGTAATTCTCGCACAGAACACGGTCGCTGGCTTCACACTCTGGTTTGTCGCTCTGGTTCTTTGGCTCGGTCTAACCTACACAATTTTTACTGCATTCACCATCAAGGAGGACAAGCCTCCACTTGATCGAGGTATCAGTGGTGCTTGGTTGCTCGCTGTTGTGGCGACGCAATCGATTGCGGTGCTAGCATCTTTGCTGGCAGTGCAGATCGAACAACCATATCGGCTTGATTTGAATTTCTTGGCGCTTTCAATGTGGCTATGGGGTGGCATGCTTTACATATGGATGATGTCATTGATCTTCTATCGCTATACATTTTTTCGATTTTCTCCTAGCGATCTTTCACCACCTTATTGGATCAACATGGGAGCAATGGCGATTTCGACACTCGCCGGTTCGTTGCTGATTATCAACTCAGAAGATGCCCCATTTTTGAACTCCATCGTACCATTCATGAAGGGGTTCACGGTTTTTTACTGGGCAACCGGAACCTGGTGGATCCCGATGTTGATAATTCTCGGCGTTTGGCGACACATCTACAAACGCTTCCCGCTGAAATACGACCCGCTTTATTGGGGGGCGGTGTTCCCACTCGGAATGTACGCGGTCAGTACGCACCAGATGGGGCGCGCAATGGATTTTCATTTTCTCACGTTCCTGCCCACCGCATTTTCCTGGATAGCGATGGCTGCCTGGCTCGTGACTTTTTGTGCCTATCTTTTGACGCTCTACCGCGGAGCGGAAACGTCATAACCAGCTGGTTTTTCTGCCTGCTTTTCCATCATCCAGGGCGAAATTTCCCGTTTCCCGTTGGTATTCGCCGCACAGGGGTGACGCATATCTCCTCCCGGTTTCGCAGGCAGGAATATTTTTCCTGATTTCCAAGCTCATGACAGCTTCAAGCATATTGTGCGCGACCGCAACGGGCCATCAGAACTTGAAATTGCAGTAGCTGTAATCCAGTAGCGACCACCCATCAGATCGTAGAAATGGGCTCAAGGCAGACCAACATTTTTTGCGGACATGTCCCGCCCGGAACCGGTTGCCCGACTCAGCCGAAGCGGTCCAGGACAGCCGAGGCATCCCATTCGACCGCTTCGTCGGACAGCCCATAGGCCTCGCGGAGCGCCGCCTCCACCCTCTTCGCAGTCATCTCGTCGCGCGCATGCACGCGGGCGAGCGGCTCGCCGCGCATCAGCCGGCGGCCGATCGGCGCCAGATCGCTCAAGCCGACAGCGTGGTCGACGGCATCCTGCGGCCGGGTCCGCCCGCCGCCGAGTTCGACCACGGCAAGGCCGAGCCGGCGCGCGTCGACCGTCGCGATAAAACCGTCCTCTTCCGACAGGACGTCACGGACAACCGGCGCCGCCGGCAGATAGTCCTCCATCCGCTCGACGAAATCAGCGGGACCGCCCAGCGCCGCGACCATTTTGGCAAAAGTCTCGGCCGCCCGCCCGTCGCTCAGCGCGGCTTCCGCCTTTCTCCGCCCGTCGGCAAGATCCGGCGCGAGGCGGGCCGAGAGCAGCATTTCGGCCGCCAGCGCCAGCGTCACCTCTTCGAGCGCGGCATCGCGCTGCGCACCGGTCAGGAAGCGGACGGCATTGCGGACCTCGACGGCATTGCCGGCGGCCGACGCCAGCGGCTCGTCCATGCGCGTCAGCAAGGCGGTCGTGCGAAGGCCGGCGCCGTTGGCGACCGCGACGAGGCTCGCGGCCAGCGCCCGCGCATCCTCATGCGAGGTCATGAAGGCGCCGGCCCCCGATTTCACGTCGAGCACGAGGCCGTCGAGCCCCTCGGCCAGCTTCTTCGACAGGATCGATGCGGTGATCAGCGGGATCGATTCCACCGTCGCCGTCACGTCGCGGATCGCATAGAAGCGCCCGTCCGCCGGCGCCAGTCGCCCGGTCTGCCCGATGATGGCGCAGCCAATGTCGCGCACGGTCCGGCGGAAGGTGGCGTTGTCGGGCGTGACGCTATAGCCGGGGATCGCCTCCATCTTGTCGAGCGTGCCGCCGGTGTGGCCGAGCCCGCGCCCCGAGATCATCGGCACGGCGGCCCCGCAGCTTGCGACGATCGGCGCCAGCATCAGCGAGACGTTGTCGCCGACACCGCCGGTCGAATGCTTGTCGACCACCGGTCGGTCGAGGCCGGCCCAATCGAGGACATCGCCCGAGTGGAGCATCGCCTCGGTCAGCGCCACGGTCTCCGGCCCGGACATGCCGCGAAAGAACACCGCCATGGCGAAGGCCGCGACCTGGCCCTCGGTGACACGCTCGCCGGCAAAGCCATCGATGAACACCTTGATGTCGGCCGCGTCGAGCGTTTCGCCGTCGCGCTTGGACCGGATGACCTCCTGCGGCAGCCGCATCAATAGCCGGCCTTGGCGCCCGCCCGCGCCGCGCCCGCCGCGACGGCCAGAAGGTCGCCGAGAACGCTGGAGGCGCCGATCCGGAAGCGCGCGGGCGTCGCGTAGCCGGCGCCGCAGATCGCCTCGGCAAGGTCGTGATAGGCCTCGGCGTCCTCGAAACTCTTGATGCCGCCCGCCGGCTTGAAGCCGACATGACTGCCGGCCTCCGCGATCGCCTCGAGCAGCAGCCGCGCCGAAGCCGGCGTCGCGTTCTCAGCGACCTTGCCGGTCGAGGTCTTCAGGAAATCCGCGCCACCCTTCAGCGCCGCATGGGCGGCCTGCCAGATCGTCTCGGCCGCCTTGAGTTCGCCGGTTTCCAGGATCGTCTTCAGCCGCGCGGCGCCGCAGGCGGCTTTCACAGCCCGCACCTGTTCCTCGACGAAGGCTGGATCGGCCGGGAGCCGGCGATAGGCGATGACCATGTCGATCTCGTCGGCCCCGTCCGCCACGGCCTGTTCGGTCTCCCTCACCGTCGCCGCGATGTCGTCGCCACCGTGCGGGAAATTCACCACCGTTGCGATCTTGATGCGGGGGTCGAGGCGGGTCCTGGCGAAGGCGATGAAACGCGGCCAGATGCAGATCGCCGCCGTCGGCCCGGCGGGCGTCGCGGCCCGCTGGCAAAGCGCCGCGACATCGGCCTCCGTGCAACCCTCGTCGAGATTGGTCAGATCGAGACAGGCGATCAGATCCGACGCCCGTCGGCGCCGCGCAGCCTCATCCATCGAAGCCTCCGCTTTCAAGCATTTCGCGGACGATGCGGGCAAGCCGCGCGCCGCCCTTGGGCGCCATCTCCTTGGTCTCCGCGTGGGAGAGTTCGGCGCCGGTCATCCCCGCACCGTAATTGGTCACGACCGAGGCGGCCAGCACCTTGAGGCCGAAAAACCGGGCGAGGATCGTCTCGGGCACGGTCGACATGCCGACGGCGTCGGCGCCGAGAATGCGGGCCATGCGGATTTCCGCCGGCGTTTCGAAGGACGGACCGGAAAACCACATATAGACGCCGCCGAACAGCGTTTCGCCGGTGGCCTTCGCCGCGGCGGCGAGCCGGCGCCGCAATTCGGCATCGTAAGCGCTGGTCATGCCGACGAAGCGGGCATCGGACGTCTCACCGATCAGCGGATTGCGGCCGGAAAAGCCGATGTGGTCCTCGATGATCATCACCGAGCCGGGCGGGATATCCTCGCGCACCGATCCGGCGGAATTGGTGAGGAAAAGCGTCTTGACCCCGAGATCGCGCACCGCCGCGATCACCGGCCGCATCACCGCCGCGTCGCCGGTCTCGTAGTAATGCACCCGGCCCGAGAGGATCAGGACCTCGCGGCCGCCGAGTCGTCCCGCGACCACCTCCCCGGCGTGACCGGTGACGCCGCTGACCGGAAATCCGGGAATGTCGGCGAAGGCGATACGCACGGCGTCCTCGACCGCGTCGACCAGCGCGCCAAGACCAGAGCCGAGCACCATCGCCGCGACCGGGCGCCGCGACCCGAGCCGCTCGCGCAGGAATGCGGCGGCCGGCGTCACGACAGGCTTTCCGTCGCGAAGGCGCGCGGCAAGAGTTCCGCCATGGTCACCGTTTCCTGGACGCCGCTGTCGATGTCGCAGAGATGCACCTTCGTCTCGGGCGAGGCGAATTCGGCGATGCGCTGCCGGCAGCCGCCGCAGGGACTGCACAGCGGCAGCTTTTCGGCAACGACGGCGATCTCGGCGATGCGTCCGCCGCCATCCATCACCAGATGGCCGATGGCGGTGGTCTCGGCGCACCAGCCTTCGGGGAAGCTGACGATCTCGACATTGCAGCCGGCGAAAATGCGCCCGTCGGTCGTCCTGAGCGCCGCTCCGACCGGAAACCGGGAATAGGGGGCATGGGCGCGCCGCATGGCGGACTTCGCCAGGGCGAAGAGATCGTCCGCCATCGTCTATCGTTCCTTCACATAAGGCACGCCGCCGGCCTTGGGCGGGGTCGCCTTGCCGACGAAGCCGGCGAGCAGCACCACGGTGAGGATATAGGGCAGCGCCGACACGAATTGGGCCGAGATCTCGCCGATGATTGGCAGTTCCACCCCCTGGATGCGGATCGAGATCGCGTCGAGGAAGCCGAACAACAGGCAGGCGAACATCACCGGCACCGGCTTCCAATTGGCGAAGATCAGCGCGGCAAGCGCGATGTAGCCCTTGCCGGCGGTCATGTCGCGGGTAAAGCCCGCCGCCTGCGCCACCGCCAGATAGCTGCCGGCAAGGCCGGTGAGGATGCCGCAGATGATCACCGCGCGGTAGCGCAGCCAGGCGACCGAGATGCCGGCGGTGTCGACCGCCGCCGGGTTCTCGCCGACGGCGCGCAGCCGCAGGCCGAAGCGCGTGCGGAACATCACCCACCAGGTGATTGGCACCATCGCGAAGGCGACATAGACCAGCAGCGTGTGCCCGGAGAGAATGTCGGCGTAGATCCGCCCGACGACCGGCACGTCCCGCAGCGCCGCCGCGCCCGGCAGGTCGATCGCCTCGAACCGGCCGCCGCCGAACAGGCTCGGCGTGCGCCCGCCCTGGCCGAACCAGCTCTGGCCGAGAATGATGGTCAGCCCGGCGGCGATGAAGTTGATGGCGACGCCGGAGACGATCTGGTTGCCGCGATAGGTGATCGAGGCGAGGCCGTGGACGAGCGAGAAGCCGACCGCCGCGAGAATGCCGACGAGGAGCCCGACAAACGCCGACCCCCACACCGCGGCGGCCGAGGCCGAGGCGAAGGCGGCGATCAGCATCTTGCCTTCCAGGCTGATGTCGAAAATGCCGGAGCGCTCCGAGTAAAGCCCGGCAAGCGCGGCGAACAGCAGCGGCGTCGACAGGCGGATGGTGGAATCGATGACGTTGATCCAGGCGCCGAAATCCATCATCGCGCCTCCTCCACGTCGGCGCCGGCCGGCTCGCTCGTGCGGAAGCGGATCCACTGATAGGCAGCGCCGACGCCCGGCCGGAACATGTTCTCCAGCGCGCCCGCGAACAGGATGACGAGGCCCTGGATGATGACGATCATGTCGCGCGAGATCGTCGGCATGTCGAAAGAGAGTTCCGCCCCGCCCTGATAGAGCACGCCGAACAAGAGCGCCGCGAGCACGATCCCGACCGGATGGCCCCGGCCCATCAGCGCGACGGCAATGCCGACGAAGCCAGCACCGCCCGGAAAATCGATCAGCAGCCGATACTGGTCGCCCATCACCGGGTTGAGCGCCATCAGCCCGGCGAGGCCGCCGGAAATCGCCATGGCGACGACGATCAGCCGGGTCTCCGACATGCCGGCGTAGCGCGCCGCGCGCGGCGAAAAGCCGAGGGTGCGGATTTCGTAGCCGAGCCGCGTGCGCCAGATCAGCACCCAGACCAGGAAGGCGGCGAGAAGCGCGACGAACAGCGAAACGTTGAGCGGCGCGCCGCCGAGCGACACGCCGAACAGGTCGAACAGGCCGCGCAGCTTGGGCAATTGCGCGCCGGCCTCGAAGGTCCGGGTTTCCGGCGCCATCGTCCCGGCCGGCTTCAGCACGTTGACGAGCAGATAGACCATCAGCGCGGCGGCGATGAAGTTGAACATGATCGTGGTGATGACGATGTGGCTGCCGCGCCGCGCCTGCAGCCAGGCGGGAATGAACGCCCAGGCCGCGCCGAAGGCGAAGGAAAGACAGACGGCCAGCGGCAAATTCAGCCACCAGGGCAGCGTGCCGCCGAGCGTCAGCGCCACCGTGGCGACGCCGAGCCCGCCCAGATAGGCCTGCCCCTCGCCGCCGATATTGAACAGCCCGGCATGGAAGGCGACCGCCACGGCAAGGCCGGTGAAGATGAAGCTGGTCGCATAATAGAGCGTGAAGCCGATCCCCTCGCCATAGCCGAAGGCGCCTCGGATCATCAGCGCCGCCGCCTCGACCGGGCTTTCGCCGACGATCAGCACGACGAGGCCGGCCACCGCGAAGGCGACGATCAGATTGACCAGCGGAATCAGCCCGTAGTCGATCCAGCCGGGCAGTTTGGCGTAGGGGCGGCTCATCGCGGTTGCTGGTCTCCGCTGTTCAGAAGGTCGAGATGGCCCCGCGCGTCCAGCTTGAAGAACGGGTTATAAGCGAGCTCCCACAGATGGCCGTCCGGGTCGCGGAAATTTCCGGAGAAGCCGCCCCAGAAGGTTTTCGCCGGCGGCTTGACCGCGCGCGCTCCCGCCGCGACCGCCCTGTCATAGGCCTCGACGACCGCTTCCTCGGAGGCAAAGTTCACTGCCAGCCCGGCGGAACCGGAACCGCCCGGCAACTCACCCTCGCCGCCATCGGCGATCATCTCGCTCCGCTGCCAGAGCGCCAGGACGATCGCCTCGCCGACCATGAAGGCGGTCGATTCCACGCTCTGCGGCGCCTTCACCCAGCCAAGCGCCTCGTAGAAGGCGACGGCGCGGGCGACGTCCTCGACGCCGAACGTGACCAGACAAATGCGCGCGTCGTTCACTCTGCCGCCTCCCGCTGTTCGATACCGGCCATCAGGTAGCCAAAATCGCCCTCGTCCGCGTCCGGGCTGCGTTCGCCGACGATGCGGCCGGAAAACATCACCAGCACGCGGTCCGACAGCGCCCGGATCTCGTCGAGCTCGACCGAAACCAGCAGGATCGCCTTGCCGGCATCGCGCATCTCGATGATGCGCCGATGGATGAACTCGATCGCCCCGACATCGACGCCGCGCGTCGGCTGGCCGATCAACAGCAGGTCGGGATCGCGCTCCATCTCCCGCGCCAGCACGATCTTTTGCTGGTTGCCGCCGGAAAAGCTCGCAGTCTTCAACCGGCAGTCCGGCGGGCGGATGTCGTAGGCGGCGATCTTCTTCGCCGCGTCCCGGCGCATTGCATTGAGATCGAGCAGCCAGCCCTTTTGGAAGGCCGGATCGCGCTGATAACCGAGAATGGTGTTCTCGTTCTCCTCGAAGGCCAGCACCAGCCCGGTATTGTGGCGGTCCTCCGGCACATGGGCGCAGCCGATCTCCCGTATCGCGGCGGGGTCGGCCTCGACGGTCGGATCGATGGTCCGGCCGAGCATCTCGATGCGCCCGGCTTCGGCCTTGCGGATGCCGGCCAGCGCCTCCAGCAGTTCGGACTGGCCGTTGCCGGCCACCCCGGCAATGCCGACGATCTCCCCCGCGCGCACCGTGAAGGAGACGTTGTCGACCATGACGACGCCGCGCCGGTCGCGCACGGTCAGCCCGTCGACCTTGAGCTTCACGTCCTTCGGCGCCGCGTCGCCCTTGTCGACGGTCAACAACACGCGCCGGCCGACCATCAGCTCGGCGAGTTCCTCGACCGAGGTCTCGGCCGTCGTCTTCGTCGCCACCATTTCGCCCTGCCGCATCACCGATACCGCATCGGTGATCGCCATGATCTCACGCAGCTTGTGGGTGATCAGGATGATCGTCTTGCCCGCGTCGCGCAGCTGTTTCAGCACAGTAAAGAGGTGATCGGCTTCGGCCGGCGTCAACACGCCGGTCGGCTCGTCGAGGATCAGGATGTCGGCGCCGCGATAGAGCGCCTTGAGGATCTCCACCCGCTGCTGTCGGCCGACGGGCAGTTCCTCGACGATCGCGTCCGGGTCGACGTCGAGCGAATGGTCGGCTTCCAGACGCTTCAGTTCGGCCCGCACCTTGGCGATGCCGGCGGCCAGCAACGGCGACTGTTCGGCGCCGAGCATGACGTTTTCGACGACGGTGAAATTCTCGACCAGCATGAAATGCTGGTGGACCATGCCGATACCGGCGGCGATCGCCGCGTTCGGGTCGGCGATCTCGACCGTCTTCCCGCCGACGCGGATTTCGCCGGAATCGGCCTGGTAGAAGCCGTAGAGGATCGACATCAGCGTCGACTTGCCGGCGCCGTTCTCGCCGATGATGCCGTGGATCGTGCCGCGCGCGACAGTGAGGTTGATGCGCTTGTTCGCCCGGACGATGCCGAAGCTCTTGTCGATGTCGATCAGTTCGATCGCCGGATCGGGCATACGCTCACTCTGGACTGACGCTGATCGCGGGAGCCTATAGCATCGCTTTGAAAAGTGGGAACCGGTTTTCGGATAAAACAATGCCGGGTATGGAAGAGCAAAGAAACCGCGCAAGGCGACCGTCGACTAATGACCCGAGGAGAGACATGACCGCTTCGACCGACATCAAGGCGGCAAGGCGCCCCGAGCCCGGCGAGCGCGGCGCCTACCGCGCTTTCATGCCGCTGACGACGCGCTGGGCCGACAACGACGTCTATGGCCACATGAACAATGTCGTCCATTATTCCCTGTTCGATACGGCGGTGAATGGCTGGCTGATCGAAAACGGCCTCCTCGACATCCATGCCGGGACGCAAATCGGCCTCGTCGTGGAGACCGGCTGCCGCTATCATGGCGAACTCGCCTTTCCGGACCCGGTAACGGCGGGCATTCGGGTTGCGAGACTGGGACAGTCGTCGGTGCGGTACGAGGTCGGCCTGTTTCGCGGCGAGGCTAAGATTGCGTCGGCCGAGGGCTTCTTCGTCCATGTCTATGTCGACCGGGCGACGCGGCGGCCGTCGCCGATCGCGGGCCGGTTGCGGGCCAAACTTGCGGAGATCGCGGCATGAGCGAGAAACAGGCAGAGATCAGCGAGCGCGTCCAGGATCTGGAGATCATGGTGGCGCATCAGGCGCAGACGATCGAGGAATTGTCGGAGGAGCTGCGCCGCGCCTTCGAGACGATCGAGCGGATGCAGCGCTCGCTCAAATCCCTCGGCCATCGCTTCGACGCCCTCGAAGAGGTCGCGACGCCCGGCCCCGAAAGCACCAAACCGCCGCATTACTGAGGGTTCCAATAGCTTTTCAGCGGTTCGCGCCCCTGCGCTCGCGCGCCACGGGACCATCCCAATCATCGGGCCTCGGCGATTGTCCACAACGTCCAACACGGTCGTCATCCCGGCCTTGAGCCGGGACCCATTCCAAGCCGCTGAAGCCGCCAATCCGTCGCCGGACAGGCGGGGAAAACGTCGCGGCATGGGTCCCGGCTCAAGGCCGGGATGACGAAGCTCGAAGGCCGGCGCCCCCCTCTTCTACGGGGGACGAACGTCTTTTCGCGAGCTTATCTGGCAAAAAACGCACAAAGCCCGAAGGCAGGTAATGCATTGGGGCTAAGCTTCGGCCTACAGGCTACGACCTCTGGCCATCCTCTTTCTCGGTTTCGTAAACGTCGATACCAATCCCGCCGTGGCGGAATGTATCGCCCCACGTGCTCGCGTAAAAACCAGCGGCTCTTTTTATGCCGTAGATATCGATATAAGAGAAGATGGCGTGGGCATGGAGTTTCGAACGCCGTTCCATGATGCAACGTACTTTTTCGGAAATGTTGGTTTCATTTATCCCCCAAACTTCAATTTCGACACCAAGGAACTGAGATGGCGGAAGATCAACGGATGGGCGCTCCACGAATTCACCCCAGTCCACGTCCTCATCATCCCCAGCGCTGAGGCCAGTCCTTACTTTCAGTGTGACTTGTTTGGCCGGTGTTTGACCAAAATTTTTCAACTTGAGAATATAGTCAACGTGTCTTCCGTCGACACGACGCGCATGGCTCATGTTATCCGGTGCCAAATAAGCTCGCAGTTGGTGTTGAGCGATGACCTTCATGAGATCATTTGCTTTGAAGGCGGCGTCTGCAGCTCGCACAGCAGCCCTGTTTGCGGCAAGCGTCAAAAGCAAAGTGGCAACGAGGAGAACAGTGCCTATCCCTACCAAAAGTGTTGACCACCACGCGTAATCGGCCATCCGCTGCGTAGCGTCGTTCATCGCCTGTGTCGCCGCATTCATCCCTTGTTGGGCGGCCAAATCTTCTATCTCGCGCTGGGCGGATTCTTCTTCGCGACGCTCGCCGACCTGAGCTCGACTTTGGCCATTCACGCCGGGTAGCACGCGGCGGCAGTGATGCGTTCAAAGAAGCTGCGAGGAATTTCGAGGGGGTTCCGGTGAT
>NZ_JAZHLJ010000005.1:0-158223 GCF_036549495.1 Aurantimonas sp. C2-5-R2 | reverse complement strand
GTCGCGGGGCGTGCCGCAGATGAAGACCACCGGCACCGGCGGCGCCGCCCGTGCCGAACAGACCAACACCGACAGCTGGGAAGAGTTCTGACCCCGGCCCGGGCAACCCGGCCGGTCATCGATAAATTCGGTCATCGGGGCCGGCGGGGACTTTAAGTTCTCGCCGGCCCTTCCATGTCCGCGGACGGACAAGCAGGGAGCGCGGTCATGCAATTGGAAGGCAATGTCGCCGTCATCACCGGTGCCGGCTCGGGCATCGGCAAGGAAATCGCCCTCGCCTTCGCGCGGGAGGGGGCCAAGGTCGCGGTCTGCGACATCGATAGGGCCGGGGCCGACGCGGTTGTCGTGGAACTGGAAGCGGCCGGCGCCGAAGCGATGGCGGTGACAATGGATGTCACCGACGAAAGCGCGGTGAACGCTGGCGTCGACGAAGTCGCGGCCCGATTCGGCCGCATCGACACGATGATCTCCAACGCCGGCATTCAGATCGTCCACCCGATCGAGGACTTTCCCTATGCCGAGTTTCGCAAGCTGGTGGCGATCCATCTCGACGGTTCGTTCTTGCTGACCAAGGCCTGCGTGAAACACATGTATCCGCAACAATCCGGCGCGCTGATCTACATGGGCTCGGTCCACAGCCACGAAGCCTCGGCGCTTAAAAGCGCCTATGTCGCGGCCAAGCACGGCATTCTCGGACTGTCCCGGGTGATGGCCAAGGAGGGCGCCAAACATGGGGTGCGCGCCAACACGATCTGCCCCGGTTTTGTGAAAACGCCGCTCGTGGAAAAGCAGATCCCCGAGCAGGCACGCGATCTTGGCATTTCCGAGCAGGAGGTCGTCGACCGGATCATGCTCGGGGAAACAGTCGACCAGGAATTCACGACGATGGCGGATGTCGCCGCGGTCGCCGTGTTCCTCGCCGCTTTCCCCTCGAACGCCCTCACCGGCCAGTCGATCGTGCCGAGCCATGGCTGGCACATGGCCTGACGCGATGCGCGTCCTATCTCTCTCGCCGAAAGAAGGAGTCTCCCATGGAAATCATCACCCTCCAGCCGATCGTCGCGCTGGTCGCCGGCATCCTGATCCTGATCATGCCACGGCTGCTCAGCTACATCGTCGCGTTCTATCTGATCTTCGTCGGATTGACCGCGATGTTCCCCGACTTCTTGACCCGCTTCGGCACAGCCGGCTGAGGTGCGGCGCCAGCGCGTCGGCAGGTCATCTGCGATGATACGGCGAAACTGACGGGCGGAAGACGGAACGCCGTCGCCGTTCGCCGCGAACTCACGCGAAAGGAGATCGTGATGACCCATCCCGTGATCGCTGAAGGCCGGATCGCCGTCGTCACCGGCGGCGCCTCCGGTATCGGGTTGGCCGCAGCCAAGCGCTTCGCCGAAGCCGGCATGACGGTCTGCCTCGTCGACCGGGCGGCCGAGCGCCTGGCCGAGGCGAAGGAATCGGTTTCGGCGCTGAGCCCGTCCGGCAGCGTGCTGACCTCGAACACCGACGTCGGCGACCGCGCGGCGGTCGAGGCATTGGCGAAGAACCTGTTCGGGCGCTTCGGGACGATTCACCTCGTCTTCGACAATGCCGGTATCCAGCCCGGCAGCGACATCTTCGGGCGAGTCGCCAATTGGGACATGGTGCTGCGCACCAATCTGCACGGGGTCATCCATGTCGCTCAAATCTTCGGCGAGCGGATGGTCGCGGAGGGCGAGCCGGGACTGATCGTCGTCACAGGCTCCAAGCAGGGCATCACCACGCCGCCGGGCGACCCCGCCTACAATGTCGCCAAGGCCGGGGTGAAGGCGTTTACCGAGGCGCTGCAGCATGATCTGCGCAACCGCGAAGGCTGCCGGATCGAGGCGCGCCTGATGATCCCCGGCTTCGTGTTCACGCCCTTGACCCAAAAGGGCCGCGCCGAGAAGCCGGATGCGGCATGGACGGCTGAGCAGACCGTCGAGTTCATGCTGGAAAGGCTCGGGACCGAGGATTTCTACATCCTCTGCCCGGATGGTGAGGTGACGCGGGAGATGGACGAAAAGCGCATCGCCTGGGCGGCTGGTGACCTCGTCGAGAACCGCCCGCCGCTGTCGCGCTGGCACCAGGACTGGGCCGAGAAGTTCAAGGCGTGGGCGGGGCGGAATTAGGACATTCGGCCGCGGTTCGCGCCGTCGCCAGCAGCGCCTCCACATCCACCACCCGTTCCAACGCGTCGGCGATCTCATCCAGCGCGGCCTCGACGCCGGCGCGGTAGCCGGGTCCGGCGGCCTCCAGCCCGAAGCGCGACAGATAGCGCCGGCGCCAGTCGTCGGCCCCGAACAACCCGTGCAGATAGGTGCCGAAGACGCGGCCATCGGCCGATGTCGCGCCGTCCGGCTGCCCGTCGATGAGGCACACCGGCCGGGCGCAGTCCGGGCCGCTCGTTCGACCGAGGTGGATCTCGTACCCTTCCAGTGGCTCGCCGTCGGGGGTTGTCGCGCGGGCCTCGCGCACGGTCTTTTCCGGCTCCATCACGGTTTCGACGTCGAGGAGGCCGAGCCCTTCCGCTTCGCGCACCGCCCCCTCGATGCCGTCCGGATCGCGGACGAGGCGCCCCAGCATCTGGTAGCCGCCGCACAGGCCGACGACATGGCCGCCGCGCGCATGATGGGCGGCAAGGTCCCGGTCCCAGCCATTGGCCCGGAAGGCGGCAAGATCGGCGATGGTCGATTTCGAGCCCGGAACGAGCACCAGCGCCGCGTCGGCCGGCAGGCTTTCGCCCGGTCGTATGAACGCGACCGCGATATCCGGCTCGGCCTTCAGCGGATCGAGATCGTCGAAATTGGCGATCCGGCCAAGCAGGGGAACGGCGATCTTGAGTTTGCCGGACTGGCCGCTGCGCGACAGGCGTTCCAGCGCGACGGAATCCTCGGCCGGCAGTTTCGCCGCGGCGCTCAGATGCGGCACGACGCCGAAGGACGGCCAACTGGTAAACCGGGTGATGGCGGCCAGCCCGTCGTCGAATAGCGAAACGTCGCCGCGGAACTTGTTGATCAGGAAGCCCGCCACCATCGCCCGGTCGTCTTCGGTCAGGATCGCATGGGTGCCGACGAGCGAGGCGATGACGCCGCCGCGATCGATGTCGCCGACGAGGATCACCGGCACCTTCGCGGCGGTGGCAAAACCCATATTGGCGATGTCGCCGGCTCGGAGATTGATTTCGGCCGGCGAGCCGGCGCCCTCGACGATGACGAGATCGGCCTCGGCCGAGAGTGCCGCGAAGCTGTCGAGCACGCTTTTGAGCAGCGCCGGTTTCAGGCGCTGGTAGTCGCGGCCCTTGGCCTCGCCGGCGACGCGGCCGCGAACCACGATCTGGCTGCCGGTCTCCGATTGCGGCTTCAGGAGCACCGGGTTCATGTCGACGGTCGGCGGCGTCCCGCAGGCGAGCGCCTGCAGCCATTGCGCCCGGCCGATCTCGCCGAAATCCGCCGTGCCGGGAATAGCGGCGACGGCCGCGTTGTTCGACATGTTCTGCGGCTTGAACGGGCGAACCGCGAGCCCGCGCCGGGCAAACAGCCGGCAGAGCCCGGCGACGAGCACCGTCTTGCCGACATCGGAGCCGGTGCCCTGCAGCATGATGGCGGCGGTCTGGCGCATGTTCCCTCCTCGCCCGACGCGCGGCGCAAGTCCAGTGCCCGGCCCGAGCTTGATCGTCCGGGATGTCTGTATTACATTTGAGAGAACGTAATACAGATGGGGCAGCCATGCAGACCTTCGGCAGTCGCGCGTTCAATCAGCAACATGGCCGCGTCAAGGAAGCGGCGCGGAAGGCTCCCGTTCGCATCACCGAGCGCGGAGAGCCGGCCTTCGTCCTGATGTCCGAGGCGGAATACCGGCGGCTATCACGCCAGCGGCCGACGCTTCTCGACTTCCTGGCCGATCCTCGTCCCGAAGCCGACTTCGATTTCTCCCCCGAGCGCGTGGACATCGCGACCCGGGACGTCGATCTTGGCTGATGCATTATCTGTTCGACACCAACGTTATTTCCGACAGCCGGCGGCCTGAGCGGACCAACGACCATTTCAGGGGCTTCATCGCGGCAATCGCGCCGGAGGATTTCGGCGTGTCGGTCGTGACGATCCTCGAAATCGAGTTCGGCATCCTGCGCCAGGAGAGGCGGGACGCGAACTTCGCGCGACTGCTGCGCGAATGGCTCGAAGCGCTGGTTCTGCCGCTGCTGGATAACCGCGTCATCGATGTGACGCTGCCGATCGCGCGTCGCTGCGCGACACTTCCGACGCCGAACAGCGCGTCCACGAACGACGCGCTCATTGCGGCAACGGCGCTGGAGCTGAAACTTCCTGTCGTCACCCGCAATATTGGCGATTTCGTACCATTCGGCGTCGAGATCATCGATCCCTGGCAGGCGGATCGCTCCGGTCCGCGCCCGCGATAAGCGGCTTGCCGCGCGTGCCCAGATCGAATTGGCGGTTGCCGGGCGACACCCGCTTTCGCAGACTCCGTTTGACCGTGTGGCCCTCCCGGTCTACCGGTTTTGACGAAACTGACGGTGCCCGGTTACGGGCTGAAACACATTCCGGTGCGGCCGACCCAAGCAGGGGGCCAAGACGGAACTGTCGGACCGAACCGTGCTCCGGATTCGCCGGGCCCGGCTCCTCCGGCGTCGAAACGAGATGAACGGAGGCCGATCATGAAGGCTCTGATGCTGTGCGGCCATGGTAGCCGCGACCAGGGCGCGATGACCGAGTTCGGCGGCTTGGCGGACAAGCTCCGCGCGCGCCTGCCGGACTGGCGTGTCGAACACGGCTATCTGGAATTCGCCAAGCCGGTCATTCGCGACGGTCTCGACCGCCTGCGGGAAAGCGGCGCGGACACCGTCCTGGCGCTGCCGGGGATGCTGTTCGCCGCCGGTCACGCCAAGAACGACATTCCCTCGGTCCTCAACACCTATGCGGCCGCCAACGGCCTTCAGATCGAATATGGCCGCGAGTTGGGCATCGATCCGAAGATGATCCGGGCCGCCGGCGATCGGATCAAGGCGTGCCTCGTCGCCGACGGCTGGCGCGAGGGCGAGCCGCTGCACGACACCATGCTGGTCGTGGTCGGACGCGGCGCCTCGGATCCAGACGCCAACTCCAACGTTTCCAAGGTCATGCGGATGCTGTGGGAGGGCCTTGGCTTCGGCTGGGGCGAGACCGCCTATTCGGGCGTCACCTTCCCGCTGGTCGAACCCGGCCTCGACCATGCCGCCCGGCTCGGCTACCGGCGTATCGTCGTCTTTCCCTATTTCCTATTCACCGGCGTGCTGGTGCGGCGGATCTACGACCAGACCGACAATGTCGCGGCCCGCCATCCCGAGATCCACTTCCTCAAGGCTGGCTATCTCGCCGCCCATGACCTCGTGGTGGAAACCTTCGTCGATCGCCTGAACGAGATCCTCGAAGGCACCAACAACATGAACTGCCAGATGTGCAAATATCGCGAGCAGGTGCTCGGCTTCGAGGCGGAGGTCGGGCTCGCCCAGGAAAGCCATCACCATCACGTCGAGGGCCTCGGCTCCTCGGCCGATTGCCTGCTCTGCGACACCGTCTGCACCGGCGCCTGCCGCGCGGCGGCGCGGGAACATGACCACGGTCATCAAATCGCCCACGGCACCGGGCATGTCCACCATGACCATACGCATGAAGGAGGGCAGGCGCATCATCACGATCATGACCACGGCCATTCGCATGGTGACGCCGGCCATCACCACCACCCCTATCCGCAGGCCGACCATCCGCTCGGTCCGCGGTC
Organism: Aurantimonas sp. C2-5-R2; assembly: GCF_036549495.1. Taxonomy (NCBI): domain Bacteria; kingdom Pseudomonadati; phylum Pseudomonadota; class Alphaproteobacteria; order Hyphomicrobiales; family Aurantimonadaceae; genus Aurantimonas; species Aurantimonas sp. C2-5-R2. The sequence continues at coordinate 152,427 of NZ_JAZHLJ010000005.1, read as the reverse complement.
TATGAAAGCCGGGGCGATGCAGAAGGCGGCGGTGAGCAAGCCATGAAGCCGCTATTCGACCGCTACGCGATCGTCGACTGGTCCGCGTCCAACACGCCGACCACCGGGAAGGATTCGATCTGGATCGCCTTTGCCGAGCGCGACGGTGCCGAGACCCGGCTTCTCGAGACGGTGAACCCGCCGACCCGCAGTGCCGCGATGGCGAAGCTGCGCCAGTTCTTCCGCGACGCGCTGAGCGAGGACAAGCGCGTCTTCGCCGGCTTCGACTTCCCTTTCGGCTATCCGGCCGGCGCCACCGCCGCGATCGCCGGCGCGCCGGACTGGCGGGCGCTGTGGGGCTTTTTCGCCAACGCGCTCAAGGATCGCGATGATAATTTCTCCAACCGCTTCGAGGTCGCCGGCCGGCTGAACCGCGAGGCCTTGGCCACGGCGCCGATGTATTGGGGGCGGCCGATGCATCAGGAGATTCCGGGCCTGCCGGTCGCCAAGCCCGAGCCCTATCCGACCGGGCTCGCGGAGCGGCGTCTCGCCGAACGCCGGGCGGTCAAGGCCCAGCCGGTGTGGAAGCTCGCCTTTGCCGGCAGCGTCGGCAGCCAGGTGATCACTGGCCTCGCCCGGCTGGAGCATCTCAGGCGCGATCCGGAATTCGCGGAACGTCTGGCCGTCTGGCCGTTCGAGACGAGCTTTGCTGACGATCTCGCCGCGCCGATCGTGCTGGCGGAGGTCTATCCCGGCCTGGTGCCGGTCGAGCAGGGCGACAAGTCCTGCCTCGACGAGGCGCAGGTCGAAGCGCTCGCCGACATCTTCGCGCGCTTCGACGCGGAAGGACGCCTCGGCGAAGTCTTGTCGGCACCGGCCGATCTGTCGGAGGCCGAGTCTGCCGCCGTGTTGTCCGAAGAAGGTTGGATAGCTGGGCTGGGACATCGGTTGGTCGAGACCGCCGCCGAAGAGTCCGACCCCTATCTCGCCCCCGGCGCGCGCCTTTCCTACATCCGCAACCCGGCGGCGATCTACGCCGAGAGCTTTCGGCTCATCCGCCAGGAAGCGGACCTGACGCATGTGCCGGAGGCCGGTCATGATCTGGCGATCCGCCTGATCCACGCCTGCGGCATGCCGGACATTCTCTCCAATCTGGTTCTTTCCGAAGGCGCGATCGAGGCAGGGCGCGGGGCGCTCGAAAGCGGCGCGCCGATCTTGTGCGATTCCGAAATGGTGTCGCACGGCATCATCTCCGCCAAGCTGCCGCGCCAGAACAAGATCGTGTGCCGGCTCGGCGACCCGCGCACACGGCGAATCGCCGAGCGCGAGGGCACCACCCGCTCCGCCGCGCAGGTCGATCTGTGGACCGATCTGATGGAAGGGGCCGTGGTCGCGATCGGCAACGCGCCGACCGCGCTCTATCGCCTGCTGGAAAAGCTGGAGGAAGGGGCGCCCCGACCGGCCCTGATCATTGGCCTGCCGGTCGGTTTCGTCGGCGCGGCGGAATCGAAGGCCGAGCTTGCGCGCGACGTCCACGGCGTGCCCTTCGTCACGCTGACGGGGCGTCGCGGCGGCAGCGCCATGGCGGCGGCGGCAGTGAACGCGCTGGCAAGCGGTCTTAACTGACGATGGCGGAGACGGCCCGGCCGTGGCTGACGGTGATCGGTATCGGGGACGACGGCCTGACGACGCTCCCCGACGAAGCGCGCGCGGCGCTCGAGGCCGCAAAAACCGTCTTCGGCGGCGAGCGACATCTGGCGATGCTCGGCGATTCGCCTGCCCGGACCGTCTCTTGGGCCAAGCCTTTCGCGGATTCGGTTGCGGCCTTGAAAGCCGCCGCCGGCACACCGACCGTGGTACTCGCCACCGGGGACCCGATGTGGTTCGGCGTCGGCGCGACCCTGACGCGGCATTTTTCGCCTGAGGAGATGCAGGTCCTCCCGGCACCATCGGCGTTTCAGCTCGCGGCGGCCCGCCTGGTCTGGCCGTTGGCCGACTGCCGGTGCCTGACGGTGCATGGCCGGCCGGTCGAGACCGTCAATCGCTATCTGGCCCCCTCGGCGCGGCTGCTGATCTATGCCGAGGACGGCTCGTCGCCGCAGGCCATCGCGCGGCTCCTGACCGGGCGCGGCTTCGGGCCGAGCCGGGTTATGGTGTTGGAGCATCTGGGCGGCGACCGCGAACGCGTCCGCGAGACCACTGCGGCCGACTTCGATCTCGCCGATATCGCCGATTTGAACACCGTCGCGGTCGAGTGCGTGGCCGGCCGGGCGGCGACGTCGCGATCCCTGATGGCGGGGCTTTCGGACGACGCCTTCATGCATGACGGCAAGATGACCAAGCGGGTGCTGCGGGCGCTCGCCATCGCCGCGCTCGAACCGCTGCCGGGCCAGCGCCTCTGGGACGTCGGCGCGGGGTCTGGCTCGATTTCGATCGAATGGTTGCGTTCCGGCGCCGGAATGTCGGCCGTCGCGATCGAGCCGGTCGCCGAACGCCGGGCGATGATCGCCGAGAACGCCGCCGCGCTGGGCGTGCCGGAACTCGCGATCGTCGCGGGCGAGGCGCCGGCCGCCTTCGCGGAGCTGGCGCCGCCCGACGCGGTGTTCATCGGCGGCGGCCTCACCGATGGCGTGTTCGACGCGGCCTGGGACGCGCTGAAGCCGGGCGGCCGGATGGTCGCCCATGCGGTGACGCTGGAATCGGAAGCGATCCTGATCGCGCTGCATGCCAAGCTGGGCGGAGAATTGATGCGGATCGGGGTCGAGCGGGCCGAAAAGGTCGGTCCCTATCGGGGCTTCAAGCCGGCGATGCCGGTCGTCCACTGGCACGTTACCAAGGGCGATGCGCCATGAGCGCAGCGACCGGCACGCTCTACGGTCTCGGCGTCGGGCCGGGCGACCCGGAACTGATAACGCTGAAGGCTCTGCGCCTGCTCAAGGCGGCACCGGTCGTCGCCTATCCGGCGCCCGATCACGGCACGAGCTTCGCCCGCGCCATCGTCGCGGCGTATCTTTCGGCCGAACAGGAAGAAGTCCCGATCATCGTGCCGATGCGCGTCGAGCGGTTTCCCGCCGCCGCGATCTACGACGCGGCGGCGGAGCGGATCGGCGCACGGCTTGCGGAAGGCCTCGACGTCGCCGTCCTGTGCGAGGGCGACCCGTTCTTCTACGGCTCCTTCATGTATCTCTTCGAGCGCCTTGCTGGCCGTTTCCCCACAGAGGTGGTCCCCGGCGTGTCCTCGGTGATGGCCGCCTCGGCGGCGCTGAAACGGCCGCTCGCGGCCCGCAACGATGTCCTGACCGTGATTCCCGGACCGCTCGACGATGGCGCGCTCAGTGCCCGGATCGAAGCGGCGGAGGCCTTCGCCATCATGAAGCTCGGGCGGCATTTTTCCCGTGTGAAGGCGCTGATCGAGACGCTGGGGCTGCTCGACCGCTGCGCCTATGCCGAACGGGTGTCGCTGCCCGAAGAGCGGCTGCTGCCGCTTCGCGACGTCTCGGGCGAAGCTCCGTATTTTTCGATGATCCTGGGGTATCGCGGCAGTGAGCCGGCGATCCGCGACGCGGACCTTTGCCGGGAGCCCCTCCGATGACCGACAAGACCGCCGCAATCGTCATTCTTTCCGAAGCACCCCGCGCGCTGGCCGAGCGGGTAGCGGACTTGATCGGCGGCGCGGTGCATGGCCCGGCCAGGCGCTGCCCGGACGCCGCAATCGTCTTTGATGAGGCGGGGCCACATCTGCGCGCCCTGTTCCGCGAGGGTCGGCCCATCATTGCAGTAATGGCGACAGGGGCGCTGATCCGCATCCTTGCGCCGCTTATCGCCGACAAGCAGGCGGAGCCACCCGTCGTCGCCCTCGCCGAGGACGGCTCGGTCGCCGTGCCGCTGCTCGGCGGCCATCATGGCGCCAACGACCTGGCCCGCAAGATCGCCGGCGATCTTGGCGGCGTTGCCGCGATCACCACCGCCGGCGACCTGCGCTTCGGTGTCGCGCTCGACGCGCCGCCGCCTGGCTGGCGGATGGAGAATCCCGAAGGCGCCAAACCGGCGATGGCCGATCTCGTCGCCGGCGCCACCGCGCGGCTCGACGGCGAGGCGGAGTGGTTGTCCGGCTCGCGCCTTCCGTTCGCGCCCGACGGCACCGTCCGCCTGACGGTCATGGAAGAAGCGCGCGCGCCCGCCGCCGGCGAACTGCTCTATCGTCCGCAAACGCACATCCTCGGCATTGGCAGCGAACGCGGCGCGCCGACCGAGGAGGCCATCGATCTGGCGGATAGCGTTTTCGCCGAGGCCGGTATCAGCCCGCTATCGCTCGCCGCCGTTGCCTCGATCGATCTCAAGGCCGACGAAGCGGCCATCCACGCCGTCGCCGAGCATTACGGCGTTCCCGCGCGCTTCTTCACCGCTCTGGAGCTTGAAGCCGAAGCCGGGCGCCTGGAAAATCCGTCCGACATCGTCTTCGCCGAGACCGGCTGCCATGGCGTCGCCGAGGGCGCGGCGCTCGCCACCGCTGGCGCCGACGGCCGGCTCGTCGTCGCCAAGCGCAAGAGCCGGCGGGTGACGGCGGCGCTCGGCCGGGCGCCACGGCCCCTCGATCCGGCGCGGATCGGCCGCGCGCGCGGCACGCTGTTCGTCGTCGGCATCGGCCCTGGCGGCGAGGAATGGCGCTCGCCGGAAGTCAGCCGCATGGTCGAGACGGCGAGCGATCTCGTCGGCTATTCGCTCTATCTCGACCTGCTCGGACCGCTGACGAATGGTAAGACGCGGCACGATTTCGACCTCGGTAAGGAAGAGGCGCGGGTGCGTCACGCGATGGAGCTGGCCGGCGAGGGCCGCACCGTCGCGCTCGTCTGTTCCGGCGACGCCGGCATCTACGCCATGGCGACGCTGGTCTTCGAGCTCATCGACAAGGGCGGCGTGTCGGATGCGGCGCGACGGATCGCCATCCAGTGCTCGCCCGGCATCTCCGCCCTGCAAGGGGCCGCCGCCCGCGCCGGCGCGCCGCTCGGCCATGATTTCTGCACCATCTCGCTGTCGGACCTTTTGACGCCCTGGGACGACATCCAGCGGCGGGTGCGCGCGGCCGCGGAAGCCGATTTCGTCATTGCCTTCTACAATCCGGTGTCAAAAAAGCGCCGCACGCAGCTTGCCTTCGCCCGCGACGAACTGTTGAAGCATCGCGCCGCCGCAACGCCCGTGATCCTGGCGACCAATCTCGGGCGTGAGGGCGAACGGGTTCGCTTCGTGCCGCTCGCCGAGCTCGACATCGACGATGTCGACATGCTGACCGTGGTCATCGTCGGCTCGTCTGAGACGCGGCTGGTGACCACCGGTAACGGGCGCGAATGGGCCTATACGCCGCGCGGCTATGCGGGAAAGGCCGGAACGGGGATGCAGATCGATGCGGCTTGATGTGAATTCAAGCATATGTCAGAAATAGCATCATGAAGGCGCGGCTACTCGATCGCCGCAAGGAGACCTTGCGGAGCGGCGCCATCGTTGAAATCACCATCTGGCGCCTGCCGGCGCCCACATCCGAGCGGCCGCATGGACTTAAATATTCGCTCTTCTACGGACGGCCGAACGAACGGATCATCGGTTACGACAATGAACGCGGTAAGGGTGATCACCGACACTATCGAGGTCGTGAAGAACCTTACGTTTTCATCGATATCGCGACACTGCTTTTGGATTTCCAGCGAGACATCGAGAAGGAGCTGAAACATGGATGAAGTCATCATCAAGGTTTCGTCTCTCGATGAGTTCTTCGACGAGGCAAGGTCCGCCGCTCGCCGCATTGACGCTGGCGATTTCACGCCGTCGCCTGCCGCTCACCTCGGATTCGAGGATGCCGAAACGCTGCTAAAGGCTTTGACGCCCAACCGGTGGACTCTGCTCCGCACCCTTCGAAAAGGCGGACCGACGTCGATCCGTGCTCTGTCCCGACTGCTCGGGCGTGACTATCGCGGGGTCCATTCCGACGTCCCGGCGCTTCTCGAGCTTGGCTTGATCGATCGGGACGACAAGGGCCTGATCCGCGTTCCCTGGTCGAAAATTACGGCCGAACTATCCATCGAAGAGGCTGCATGACCGTCCACTTTATCGGCGCAGGACCCGGCGCGCCGGACCTAATCACCGTTCGCGGCCTGCGGCTGATCGAGGCTTGCCCGGTCTGCCTCTATGCCGGCTCGCTGGTGCCGGAGGAGGTCGTCAAGGCGGCGCCCGAGGGCGCGCGGGTGCTCGATACCGCCCCGATGACGCTCGACGAGATCATTGCGGAGATGCGGGCGGCCCACGACGCCGGCAAGGACGTCGCGCGGGTGCATTCCGGCGATCCGTCGCTCTACGGCGCGATCGCCGAGCAGATGCGCCGGCTGGATGCGCTCGCCATCCCTTACGACGTGACGCCGGGCGTGCCGGCCTTCGCCGCCGCCGCGGCAGCGCTGCAGAAAGAACTGACGGTCCCGGAGATCTGCCAGACGGTGATCCTCACCCGCACCGCGATGAAATCGTCGAAGATGCCGGAAGGCGAGGAACTGTCGACCCTCGGCCAGAGCGGCGCGACGCTGGCGATCCATCTGTCGGTGCGCAACATTCCGCATATCCAGCGCGAGCTCGTGCCGCTGCCGGCCTATGGCGCGGACTGTCCGGCGGTCATCGCCTACCGGGTCGGCTGGCCGGATGAGGCCTTCATCCATGGCACGCTCGGCGACATTCACAAAAAGGCGCGCGCGGCGAAGCTGACGCGCACTGCGCTGATCTTCGTCGGCCGGGCGCTGGGCGCCGAGGATTTCATCGATTCCAAGCTTTACGACGCCGGCCACGTCCATGTGCTGCGGCCGAAGCGCAAGACGCTCGCCTCGTGATCTAGGCGGAGAGGGGTATGCCGAGGAGGGTCAGCACTTCGTTGATGGAACCGGCGACCGGCGGCGGAGCGCTGGGCGGCCGCGCGATCATGATCACCGGCAGGCCGAGCCGTCGCGCGGCTTCGACCTTGGCGTATGAGGCCGCGCCGCCGGAATTGCGGCAGACGAGATGGGTGACGCCGAGCCGCTGGAGCAATTCCGCCTCCTCGTCGGCGTCCGGCGAAGGCCGGCCCAGCACGATCTCGGCCGGAAATGGCAGCGGCGGCTCCGGCGGATCGATCATCCGCACCACGAGGTCGAGATCGGACCGGCGCGCGAAGGGCGTCAGATGCTGCCGGCCCAGCGCCAGAAGCGGCCGCGCCTTTGCCGGCAAAGCATCGCAGGCGTCGCCGAGGCAGGCGACGCGGGTCCAGCGGTCGCCGGCTTGCGGCTCCCAGGCGGGACGGACCAGCGCGACACGCGGAACGTCCGCGACTTCGGCCGCCCGCGCCGCGTTGCGCGAGATGCCGGCGGCGAAGGGATGCGTCGCGTCGACGAGATGGGTGATACCTTCCTGGGCGAGAAACGCCGCGAGACCATCCGCACCGCCAAAGCCTCCAACGCGAACCGCGCAGCCGTCGGGGAGCATCGGCGTCGCGGTTCGGCCGGCGAGCGACAGCACGATCCTTGCAGCCGGTCGCATGATGCGAATCCGGCTAACCAGCTGGTTGGCCTCGGCGGTGCCGCCGAGGATGAGGATGGTCTCAGTCGGTGCGGGCAAGGACCGTGCCCTCCCGATCGACCACGATGATATGCGGCGTAACCGGCGCGTCGCGCAGGATACCGGTGGCGCTTTGCCGCGCGCGCTCGGCGATGGCGGCGGACAAGTCGATCCCCTCGTCGGCGCAAAGCTCAAGCGCCGCCTTGGCGGTGTTGGCGGCAAGGATCCTTGGACGCAGCGTCTCGGCCTTATCCGGCGAAAGATCCCCCGCGATGTCGGCGAGAAAGGCAAAATCCACCTGGCTGCGGCCGGAGTGAAGGTCCATCGCGCCCTGCGCCAGTTTGGTCAGCTTGGCGAAGCCGCCGGCGATGGTCACCCGATCGACCGGATGGGCGCGCAGATATTTGAGCAGGCCGCCGGCGAAGTCGCCCATGTCCAGCCAGGCCATGTCGGACAGCTCCGGATAAAGCACCCGCGCGGCATCCTCGCTGGCCGACCCGGTGGCGCCGACCACATGGGTGAGTCCGGCCGCGCGCGCCACGTCGACACCGCTATGGATCGAATGGATCCAGGCCGAGCAGGAGAACGGGTGGACGATGCCGGTAGTGCCGAGGATCGACAGCCCGCCAAGGATGCCGAGGCGGGGGTTCCAGGTCTGCCGCGCCAGCGCCTCGCCATCGGTGACGGAAATTTCGACGGCGACGTCGGCCGCGCGGCCGTGATGGGTGCAGAGGTCTTCGACCACGGCCTCGATCATGCGGCGCGGCACCGGGTTGATCGCCGGCTCGCCGGGTGGAATCGGCAGCCCGGCGCGGGTCACCGTGCCGACGCCGGGGCCGGCCGAAAAGACGATGCCGGAACCCTGCGCGCCGAAATGGACAGTCGCGACGATCTCGGCGAGATGCGTCACGTCCGGATCGTCGCCCGCGTCCTTGACGATCGCCGCCATCGCCCGGCCGGCTTCAAGCCCCGTCCGATTGAGCGCGAAGGCCGGCATCTCGCCCTTCGGCAGGACGATCTCCACCGGATCGGGAAACTCCCCGGTCAAGAGCGCGGAAAGCGCCGCCTTGGTCGCGGCGGTGGCGCAGGCGCCCGTCGTCCAGCCGCGGCGCAATTCGCCGGCCGGCTTGCCGTCGCCGCGTCCTTCCGCCCTGTCGTCGCCGAGATTGAAACCCATGCCCGGCTTATAGGCGTCGCCCGTCGTGACGGGAAGCCGGAGGCCCGACGATGATGGGGCTCATGATCGCGGCGCCGCATTCGGGCGCCGGCAAGACGACGGTGACGCTGGGGCTGCTGCGCGCGCTGCGGCGCTCGGGCGTCACTGTCGGCTCGGCGAAGGCCGGTCCCGACTATATCGACCCGGCGTTCCACGCTGCGGCGAGCGGCGGCCCTTGCGTCAATCTCGATCCCTGGGCAATGCGCCCGGCATTGATCGCCAGCCTTGCCGACGAGGCACGTCAGCAAGGCGAGGCCTTCGTCGTCGAGGCGATGATGGGGCTGTTCGATGGCGCGGCGGACGGCAGCGGCTCGGCCGCAGATCTGGCGGCGATGCTGGATCTCAAGATCGTCCTCGTCGTCGACTGCGCCAAACAGTCCCATTCGGTCGCCGCGCTCGTCCGGGGTTTTGCGACCCATCGCGCCGACCTCGCGATCGCCGGCCTCGTCCTCAACCGCGTCGGGTCCGACCGGCATGAAAGCCTGTTGCGCGAGGCGCTGGTGCCGTTGGCCATTCCGGTTCTCGGCGTGCTTCCACGCCAGCCCGATCTCGCGCTGCCGGAGCGCCATCTGGGGCTCGTCCAGGCCGGCGAGCACGGCGACCTCGACGCCTTTGTCGAGCGCGCGGCGGACTGGATCACGCAAGGCTGCGACCTGTTTGCGCTGGCGGCGCTCGCCGGCACAGGCCCGGAAGCGGCGGTGGCCGCTCCCCGGGCCCTCGCCGCGCCACTCGCCCCGCTCGGCCAGACGATCGCCGTGGCGCGGGACGAGGCCTTCGCCTTTGCCTATCCGCATCTTCTTGCCGGCTGGCGCGAGGCCGGCGCCGCGCTATCGTTCTTCTCGCCGCTCGCCGACGAGGCCCCAGACCCGGCGGCCGACGCGATCTATCTGCCGGGCGGCTATCCGGAGCTCCATGCCGGGCGTCTTGCGGCGGCCTCCGTTTTCCTGGCAGGGACACGAGCGGCGGCGGAGCGCGGTGTGGCGATCTACGGCGAGTGCGGCGGCTATATGGTGCTCGGCGAGACCCTCACCGACGCCGACGGCACGCCTCATCCGATGCTCGGCCTGCTGCCGTTAGAAACGAGCTTCGCCCGGCGCAAGCTGCATCTCGGCTATCGCAGGCTTGAGCCGGTCGATGGCGCGCCTTGGGCTGGTCCGTTGCGGGCGCATGAGTTCCACTATGCGTCGATCGTAGCCGAAGGGCCGGGTGAGGCGCTGTTTCGGGCGACGGACGCGCGCGGCCTCGATCTCGGCCGTCACGGCCTTCGCCGGGGCCGTGTCAGCGGCTCCTTTCTCCACGTCATCGACAGGGAATCCTGATGCGGCCGGACGCCACCACCCTTCGCCATGGCGGCGCCCTCGATGCCGCGATCGCCCGTCATGGCGGCCGTCGCGAGGACTGGCTGGATTTGTCCACCGGCATCAATCCGGTCGCGGCGGAGCTGCCGGATTTTCCGCCCGAAGCATTCTCACGCTTGCCGGAATCCAGCCTGGAGCGGGCGGCGCTCGACGCGGCGCGCCGGGCTTATGGCGCGCCAGCCGATGCCGGAATCGTCGCCGCGCCGGGCTCGCAAGCGCTGATCTCGCTGCTGCCGTTCCTCCTGCCGCCGACCGAGGTCGCGATCGTCGAGCCGACTTATGCCGAGCATCGGGGCGCTTTCGCCGCGGCGGGGCATGAGGTGGCGGGGATCGACCGGTCGGACGACATCATAGCCGACACCGTGACTGTCGCCGTCGTCGTCAATCCGAACAACCCGGACGGGCGGGTTTTCTCGCGAGCGGAGTTGTTCGAGCTTCACGAGCGAATGGCGGCGCGCGGCGGTCTCCTCGTGGTCGACGAAGCCTTCATGGACGCGACGCCCGACATGAGTCTGGCCTCGGAAGCCGGCCGGCCTGGCCTTTTGATCCATCGCTCCTTCGGCAAGTTCTTCGGCCTCGCCGGGCTTCGCCTCGGCTTCGCGCTGACCACGCCGGACCTTGCCGGGCGATTGTCAGAGCGGCTCGGGTCGTGGGCGGTGTCCGGGCCCGCTCTGGTTTGCGCCGAGGCGCTGCTCGGCGACGGTCATGCGATCCGGGCCACTCGCCAGCGTATTCGCCGGCAAGCCGAAATGCTTTTCGAGGCGGTGCTGAACCGTCGGACGCCGCTGGTCGGGCGAACCGCCCTGTTCGCGACGATCCGCCACGAACGGGCCGGCGCGCTGTTCGAAGCGCTCTGCCGTCGGCGCATCCTGACGCGGCCCTTCGCCGAGCGGCCCGACTGGCTGCGGATCGGCAATCCGGCCGGCCCCGACGATGCCGCGCGGCTGCGGGCGGCTCTGACGGAAGCGCTCGACGAGATCGGCGGCGAAGGATGATGTCGCGCTTTGCGATCCTGTTTCTGGGGACGGCCGTCGACCGCCTTGTCGGCGACCCGGATTGGCTCTGGCGTCGGGTGCCGCATCCGGTGGTGCTGTTCGGGTGGGTGATCGACCGGCTCGACCAGATCCTCAACCGGCCAAGGCTCGAGGAATCGGCGCGGTGGCGCAACGGCGTCATCGCCGCCGGCTTGCTCGTCGGCGGTGCTTTGCTCGCGGGCCTTCTCTTGTCGACGGTCTTCGCCAGCTTGGGTCTTTTGGGCGGGCTGTTCGAGGCACTCGTGCTCGCCGTTTTCCTGGCTCAAAAAAGCCTCGTCGATCATGTCCGCGCAGTCGAACGCGCGCTCGGCGAAAAGGGTTTGGAATCAGGGCGCCGCGCCGTCGCGATGATCGTCGGCCGCGATCCTGAAGCGCTGGATGAGGCCGGGATCTGCCGTGCGGCGATCGAGAGCCTGGCGGAAAATGCCTCCGACGGCGTCGTCGCACCGTTTCTCTGGTATTTGGTTCTGGGGCTTCCGGGCCTGCTTGCCTACAAGGCCATCAACACCGCAGATTCGATGATCGGCCATCTGAACGACCGTTATCGCGCCTTCGGTTGGGCGTCCGCGAAGCTCGACGATGGGATGAACTGGCCGGCGGCCCGGCTGACGGCGCTGCTGATCGCGCTGGCTGCGGGAATCCACCACCGACGCATGGCGGAAGTCCGCGCCGCCCTGGCCACCGCGCGACGCGATGCGCCTTTGCATCGCTCGCCCAATGCCGGTTGGCCGGAGGCGGCAATAGCCGCCGCCCTCGGCCTGTCGCTCGGCGGCCCGCGCCGCTACGGCAATCTCGAAGTCGAGGCGCCGATGCTCAATCCGGCGGGCCGGCGCTGGGCGGGGCCGGCCGACATCGCCGCTGCGATCGGAGTGTTCCGGACCGCCGCGAATCTGCTTTTGGCGTTCGCCGCGCTGCTGTTCCTCGCGGTGGCGCTATAGACCGGCGGCGCTCACCCGCTGCCCAGCGCAAGGCCAAGCAGCGCGGCGATTTCCACGAGCTGCTGCGAAGCGCCAAGGCAGTCGCCGGTCTGGCCACCGAGCCGGCGCTCGATGAAGCCGCGAAACCATAACAGCACCAGCCCACCGAGGAGAAAACCGGCGAACGTCGGGCCAAAGCCGACGGCGAGGATGCCGGCGACGAGAAAGAGGCCATCGCCGATCAACAGGGCAGCGCGGCCGTTTCTCCGGTCCGGCCGGCCCATCCGATCCGCGGTGCCGCCGACCGAGGCCGAGGGCAGCGACGCCCACAGCCAAGCCATTGCGCCGCGGCTTGCCGCCGCGACACCGAGCAGGGCGAGCGCCGCTCCGGCGGGACCGGCTTCGACCAGTTCGGCCAGAAGCGCGATCCGCAGCGCGACCGACAGGACGAGGGCGAGAGCGCCATAGCTGCCGACCCGGCTGTCCTTCATGATCGCCAGCGCGCGCTCCCGCTCATGGTGGCCGCCGAGTCCGTCGGCGGCATCGCCGAGCCCGTCCTCGTGCAGCGCGCCGGTGACGAAGACCATCGCCGCGACCGCCAGCGACGCGACCACGAGCGCCGACAGGCCGACCGCCGGCCCGAGAAACAGAATCAGCGCCGCCGGGAGCGCCGCGATCAGCCCGGCCAGCGGAAATGCATGGACGTCCTCGCCGAGTGGATGCGTGCCGGTAAAGGCGCGGCGTGCCGGCGGAAGCCGGGTCAGAAAGGCCAGCGATCGCATCGTAGAAGCGGTGAATTCCCTCATTGCGGACTTGCTCCTTGCGCGTCGCTGCGCCATGCCCGCTACAGCCAATTCGTAACGGCGCCGCCGACATTCCGTCGTCGCTCGCCGGAGCAAACCCCGAGGAGCGAGCGATGTCCACAACCGGGCTGCCTTTCGACGATATTCGTGATCTCGTCCGCCGGATGCCCGGTCCCGACGAGGCAGCGGTCCGGGTGAAACGCGAGCGCGAAGGGCAATTGACCAAGCCGGCGGGCGCGCTCGGCAGGCTCGAGGATATCTCGGAATGGCTCGCCGCCTGGCAAGGCCGTCAGCCGGCGGTGCGCCGGCCGCTGGTCGCGGTCTTTGCCGGCAACCACGGCGTGACCAGGCAAGGGGTCTCGCCCTTTCCGGCCGAGGTGACGGCGCAGATGGTCGCGAATTTCGCCGCCGGCGGAGCGGCCATCAACCAGATTTGCGCCGCCTACGACCTCGGCCTCAAGGTCTTCGATCTCGCCCTCGAACTGCCGACCGAGGACATCACGGAAGCCGCGGCGATGGACGAGCGGACGTGTGCGGCCACCATGGCCTTCGGAATGGAGGTGCTGGCCGGCGAGCCCGATCTTCTGTGCATCGGCGAGATGGGCATCGGCAACACCACTATCGCCGCGGCGATCTTCGCGGCGCTGTTCGGCGGGGACCCGAGCGACTGGACCGGCCCCGGCGCCGGCCATGACGCGACCGGTGTCGATAAAAAGGCGCGGGTCGTCGCCGCGGCGCTGGAGCATCACAAGGGGCATCTCGCCGACCCGCTGGAGGTGCTGCGGCGTCTCGGCGGGCGCGAGATCGCCGCGATGGCCGGCGCGATTCTGGCCGCGCGCATGCAAAAGGTGCCAGTCATCGTCGACGGCTTCGTCTCGACCGCCGCCGCGGCGATCCTTTACGCCATGGACCCCAAGGCCCTCGACCATTGCCTGTTTGGCCATGTATCGGCCGAGCCGGGCCATATTCGCGCGGTGGAAGCGATGGGCAAGGTGCCGCTCCTGGCCCTCGGCATGCGGCTCGGCGAAGGCACCGGCGCGGCGATCGCTGCCGGCATCGTCAAGGCGGCGGCGGAATGTCATTCCGGCATGGCGACCTTCGGTGAGGCGGCCGTCTCCAACCGGGAGTGACGCCGGCGCCCCGCCGCGCGTGGCGGAACGAGAATCCAATAAAACCGGCCTGCGTGGGAAAACCATCCCCGCACGCTGGCCCGAACGCATTCCCGTAGCCTGAATAGATCGCGTCTCCCGCATATGTTCTGGGAGCACGCAATTCGGGATACACTGCGATGGACTTCGTCCCCTTGATCGATCTGATCGGCGAGAATCAGACCGCCCTCGCCGGCGGCGCCGTGATCGGCGCCTTGTTCGGCTTCTTCATGCAGCGCAGCGCGTTCTGCACGCGCTCGGCGGTTCTCGATCTAACCCGCAGACGCGACCTCGCCGCGCTGGCAACCTGGACGGCTGGCTTCGCGGCTGCGGTGCTCGGCGTCCAGATCCTTTTGACGCTCGATGTCGTGAACGTCGTCGAGACCCGCTTCTTCGCCACCGCCCAAAGCCTGTCCGGCGCCATCATCGGCGGCGTCTTGTTCGGCATCGGCATGATCCTGGCGCGCGGCTGCGTGTCGCGATTGCTGGTCTTGTCGGCCACGGGCAATCTGCGGGCGCTCTATTCGTCGGTCGTCATCGCCATTGTCGGTCTCGCCACCTACAGCGGCGTTCTGGTGCCGCTGCGCGACAGCGCCGGCGGGCTGTGGAGCACGGCGGCGATCGGCGGCAACGATGTCCTTGCCCATCTGGGCCTGGGGCAGGCAGCCGGGGTGATCATCGGCGTAACCTTGGCGGCTGCCGCGGTCGGCCTCGCTCTGGCGTCGCGGGCGTCCATCTGGCGCCTGGCGGGCGGCGTCGGCGTCGGCGCGACGATCGTCGCCGGCTGGTATTTCACCTACATGCTCTCGCAGCAGGTGTTCGAGCCGATCCAGGCCGAAAGCCTCTCGTTCATCCGGCCGCTGGCCACTACCGCGGCGCTGGCTACCGACGCGGACGCGTTCGCCGGTCTGGATCAGGGCGTTCTCGCCGGCGCGCTGTTCGGCGCCTTGATCGCGGCGCTGTTGTTTCGGCAGTTTCGCATCCAGACATTCTCCGAGCCGGGCACGCCCTCGATTTTGCGCTACACCGTCGGCTCCGTACTGATGGGTTTCGGCGGCATCCTCGCGGTCGGCTGCACCATTGGCGCGGGCTTTACCGGCGGCGCTGTCCTGGCGGTATCGGCGCTTCTGGCACTGCTTTCGATGGTCGGCGGCGCGGCGCTCGCCGACCAGTTCGTCGATCGCCCGCGCGAGGCCCGCGATTTTGCGCCTGAAGAAGCCGAAGCGGTTCCGGCGGAATAGCGGTTCGCGGTCGTCAGCCGGGTATCAGCGTACAACCATGACCGACGTCTTGGCATGGGCGGCGATATAGCCGGCGTTGGATGCGAAGATGTGCTCGGGGAGCCCCGGCACATGCGAGGCGACGACCACCAGATCGGCGCCGCTTGCCTCCACGGCTCTCAACAGCGTTCGATCCAGATCAACGGTCGGGTCATGGCTGACATAGGTCGCCGTCGTCTCCTGCGGCAGGCTGTACTTCTCGGCTTGCGCTTTGCCGAAGGCTTCGAGCTTTCTGGTGTATTCCTCGGGCGTATGCGCGACCGAGCCCGGCCCAGACGTCGTCACGCCCACATAGTGGACCGCGCTGCCATAGAGTTGCGCAAGATCGGCGGCGATCATCAACGCCTTTTCCAGTCGGTCCGTATGACCCAAATCGACCGGGACCATGATTTTCTTGAACATGGCGACCTCCTTTTCATCGGCGATGTCTGTTCATGTCTTTGTACCGGCTGGGCGGGCGGGCCGTCTTGATGTCGATCAATGACGTTTCCAGCGAATGGTCGCATTCGCTGCGCATCGATACTATCAGGAGCCGAACCGCCGAAGCCTCGCTCTGGAGGCGGGAAAGATCAGCAGGACGGAGAGCTCTCACTCCCATGAAGACACGCGACGACCTCATCCACCACCTTGCCGGACTCGGAATTCAGACAAAGACGGTCGAGCATCCGCCGCTTCATTCCGTGGAAGAGAGCCAGGCGCTACGCGGCACGATCCCCGGCGGTCACACCAAGAACCTGTTTCTCAAGGACAAGAAGGGGCGGATCTTTCTGGTCGTGGCGGAGGAGACCCGCGCCGTCGATCTGAAGGGGCTGCACAAGCGGATCGGCGCATCCGGGCGGCTGTCCTTTGCCAGCGGCGACCAGATGCGCGCGCTGCTCGGCGTCGAGCCGGGCTCGGTCACCGCGTTCGGCGTCATCAACGATACCGGGGGCCAGGTCCGTGTTGTGCTTGATGAAGGGCTCCTGGCGCACGATATGGTGAACTGCCATCCGATGACGAATGCGGCGACGACGACCATCGCCACATCGGCGCTGATGGCGTTTTTCCAATCCACCGGGCACGAGCCGCTCGTCATCGGCCTCGAAGCACCGGCAGACGACGACGGGCAGGCGGCATGAGCGACAATCCCTACGGTAATTCCTTCAGCGGTTACGGCGCGCAGACGAGCGGGCCGGCAGGCCAGACGGTGGGCAATGCCCAGCCGCAGGCGCCTGCTGCGCCGGCCTCGCCGGGTCTGGAAGGTTTTGCGGATTTGGGCGGTGGCGCCGCGCAAGCCGATCTGGTCAAGGACACAACGACCGCGAACTTCTCGGCCGACGTGATCCAGGAGTCGCGGCGCCAACCCGTGATCGTCGATTTCTGGGCCCCTTGGTGCGGCCCCTGCAAGCAATTGACCCCGATCATCGAGCGGGCGGTGAAGGCGGCCGGCGGTAAGGTCAAGCTGGTCAAGATGAACATCGACGACCATCCCGCCATCGCCGGCCAGCTGGGGGTCCAGTCGATCCCGGCGGTGTTTGCCTTCGTCGACGGCCAGCCGGTCGACGGCTTCATGGGCGCGCTGCCGGAGAGCGAGGTCAAGGCTTTCATCGACCGCCTGCCGAAGGGCAAGGGCGGCGGCGCGGACGATCCGGTCGCCCAGGCGCTCGAACAGGCCAGGCAACTGCTCGCCGACGGTGACGCGGGCGGAGCCGCGCAGCTCTTCGGCGCGGTTCTCCAGCACGAGCCCAATCACGCCGCCGCGACCGCGGGATTGGGCGAATGCTATCTGGCGGCCGGCGACACGGCGCGGGCAAAGGCCTTGGTCGATGGATATGCGGCCGAGGATGCCGGCAAGCCTGAGGATCCAGCGCTCGCTGCCATCCGCACCAAGCTGAAGCTTGCCGAGGAGATTTCGGAACTGGGCGATCCGGTGGCGCTGCAGGCCCGGATCGAGTGCGACCCGGACGATCACCAGGCCCGCTACGATCTGGCGCTGATTGCCCAGGCAAAGGGCGAGCGGGCGACGGCCGCCGGACATCTCCTGGAGATCATCGGCCGCGATCGTACCTTCGAGGATGACGCCGCGCGCAAAAAGCTTCTCGAATTCTTCGAGGCCTGGGGGCCGACCGATCCGGCGACGAAGGAGGCCCGGCGCAAGCTGTCCTCGCTGCTCTTCACCTGATCGTCCAGGCGGGCGCGGAAGGGGCGATAAGCCCGCGCCGCGGCCGCCTTCTAGCCGGTTCGGCCGCTGCTTGTTGCCGCATCCCTTGAGATCGCGTGTTCGCGTTCCAAATTCGGTCTCGGCAACGGAGACATGGTTTGGTTCACGCCGGAAATTTCAACTATCGGAACGCATCGGACCTCCCGAGCGTCGTCCCGCTCTTTCCTCTGGCGGGCGCGCTGCTCCTGCCGGGCGGGCAGCTGCCGCTCAACGTTTTCGAGCCGCGCTACCTGCAGATGGTCGACGACGCCATGGCCGGGGGGCGGATCATTGGCATGATCCAGCCGGCGCTCGACGGGCGGCGCCGAAGCGATGGCGAGCCGGAGTTTTGCAAGGTCGGCTGCCTCGGCCGGATCACATCGCTCAATGAGTCCGGCGACGGGCGCTACATCATCAGTCTGCACGGTGTCGTGCGATTCCGGGTGCTGGAGGAGTTATCCGATCGGGCGCCGTATCGCTCGTGCCGGGCGGCGGCCTTTCTCGGTGATCTCGATCTGGGGCAGGGAGCCGGCGAGGTCGATCGCGACTCGTTGCTGGGCACCTTCAAGCAATATCTGGAGGCCAATCAGCTCGAGGCGGATTGGGAAAGCGTCACCCGCGCCTCCAACGAGACCTTGGTCAACGCGCTCTGCATGATGTCGCCCTACGGCGCGGCCGAGAAACAGGCGCTGCTCGAGGCCCCCGACCTGAAGACGCGGGCCGAGACTCTGGTCGCCATCACCGAGATCGCCTTGGCGCGCGATGGCGGCGACGACGGCTCCTCGCACACGCTGCAATAGGGCGGTACGGTCACCGCGCGTTTGCCGGAGCCGACGACCGCGAAGTGAAAGACGGAACAGATGAACCAACGGCGCGAAATGGGACGGCCCGATCCGAAGCTGCTCGAGCTTCTGGTGTGTCCCCTGACCAAGACGTCCCTCGTCTACGATCGCGAGAACAACGAACTCGTGTCGAAGGCGGCGAAGCTCGCCTATCCGGTTCGCGAAGGCATCCCGATCATGCTCCCCTCCGAGGCGAGAGAGCTCGACTGAGATGGACAGCCCGGTGTCAAAGAAAGAAGGCCGGGCATCGCGCCCGGCCCTCCGATTTCATCGTGATCTATTGCGCCGCCGCGTCGGGCTGGGCATCGGCATTCGAAAGAACCTCGCTCTGCGCCAGCTGAAGGGCGCGGATGCAGCCATCGTCGTCGTTCGCCGCTTGCGCATTCTCGGCGGCGGCGACGTACCCCTTCGCCGTTTCGGTATCGATCCCCGATTGTTCGGCCTGGTCGACCAACGCCCGGATCTGAGGCAGCGTCTCGGCGCAGCTTGACGCCATCGGCATCTCGCCCTCTGCCGGGGTTTCTGTCTGAGCCGCGGCGATATGAACGCCGAGCATCAGGGTCGCGGCTGTCAGTAGCAGTGCTTTCATCGGAACTCTCCATCTTTCCGAGGGGCGGCGGGACACCGTTTTTGGCGCTCCGTCGATGGAGAGAGGCTCTCGCTGCTTCGTGGTCTGTTCACGTTCGCGCGATGATCATTGGAAGGTGATTTCGGACAAGCCGGCCAAGCCATCGCCACGTTGTCCTGACGATTGCGGCCGGCCGCCGGCGGTCAACCCAAGATGCCGACCGTCAGGGTCAGGCACGCGACGAGGGATAACGCCAGGAGAACAAGCTCGGTCAGCGGCAAGCGCCCGCGCCACGGTGCCCGGAGCCGCGGCGCCCATGGCTTTGGCTGCTTGTCGGTCAAATGCCCGCGCCGTCGCCCACCGTCGCGACGCCTTTCTCGGCAGCCGGATGGCGTTGATGGGCGCCGAAGGCAACCCGCAGCAATGGCCGCAGGGCGAAGTCGAGCAGTGCCAGGACAGCCGCCAGTACCGGGGCAAGCTCGAACAAAAACCCGAGAAAGCCGACGAGGATCGCTGCCGCTGCCCGGAACCGCACCACCGACCAGCGATGGGCTGGGCTTGTCGTCTCGCCGAGCCAAAGTGCCTTGAGAGTGTCCAGCGTCGAGCCCGGCTTCGCCGAGGATTGCGACGGCTGTTTGTCGTCCTTGACCGTCCGCACGACGCCGAGCGCCATCGTCTCGTTGGTCAACGGGTCGATCAGGATGAAGGAGCCAAGTTCGCGGCTGGCCGCGTAAGTCGTCGCGACCAAGGGACGGTCGAAGGCGATCGTCACGCGGCCGATCTCGTTCATCAACAGGACGTTCGCCGACTTCGGCTCGAACGAATGGATGTCGATCGCGGCCTCGAGGGCCCGCACGCTCGCCGGCGTCGAAGCGGTGCCGAGTTTGGCGACAAGCCGTCCGCCGGGCAGCAGTGGCCGGTCGACCATCCAGAGAATCTCGGCGGTGACGGATTTCACCGCCGCCAGCGAATCGTCCGGCCTTGCCAGGACATCGCCGCGCGAAACGTCGACTTCGTCGGTGAGGGTCAAGGTGACGGCCTCGCCGGCCGCGGCCGACAGCACCTCGCCGTCGGGATCCCAGACGGCTTTCACACGGGTTTCGCGCCGGCCCGGCAGGACGACGACCGGGTCGCCGGCCGCGATGCTGCCGCTGGCGATGGTGCCGGCGAAGCCCCGGAAATCGAGATCGGGCCGGTTGACCCACTGCACCGGCATCCGGAACGGCGCCGATCCGGTGTCGAAGGTCTCCGGCGTGACGGATTCCAGCCGCTCAAGCAGCGTCTCGCCCCGGTACCACGGCATGTTGGGCGAGCGCCCCGCGATGTTGTCGCCATTCTTCGCCGACACGGGCACGAAGGAGACGTCGGTGAAGCCGAGCGCCGGCAGGATCGCCTCATAGTCGCGCTTGATCGCCTGGTACCGGTCCTCGGCGAAGTCGACGAGATCCATCTTGTTGATGGCGATGACGACGCTCTTGATGCCGACCAGCGAAGTGATGAAGGAATGGCGCCGCGTCTGCGGCAGGATGCCCTTGCGCGCGTCGACGAGGATCACCGCGAGTTCGGCCTGGCTGGCGCCGGTCGCCATGTTGCGGGTGTATTGCTCGTGGCCGGGCGTGTCCGCGATGATGAAGGCGCGGTGGCCGGTGGAAAAATACCGGTAGGCGACGTCGATGGTGATGCCCTGTTCGCGCTCGGCGGACAGCCCGTCGACGAGCAGCGCGAAATCGAGATCCTCGCCGGTCGTGCCGAATTTCTTCGAATCGCGTTGCAACGCCTCGAGCTGGTCGTCGAAGACGGCGTTGGTCTCGTAGAGCAGCCGGCCGATCAGCGTCGACTTGCCGTCGTCGACCGAGCCGCAGGTGATGAAGCGTAAGAGCGAGGCGGCCGGTACCGCCAACGGCCGCGCGCCGGCCTGTGGATCGACGAGAGCGAGCTTCGCAGGACGAGGAACCGCATCGGTATCCTCGGCGGCGGGGCGCTGTTGCAGGATGCTGGTCATGTCAGAAATAGCCTTCCTGCTTCTTTTCTTCCATCGAGGCGCCGGAATCCTGGTCGATGACCCGGCCCTGGCGCTCCGAGGTGCGCGATCCGCGCATTTCGGCGATGATGTCGGCAAGCGTCGCTGCCTCCGACGCCACCGCTCCGGTCAGCGGGTAGCAGCCGAGCGTGCGGAAGCGGACCATCATGGTCTCGATCGTCTCGCCGGGCTTCAGCGCCATCCGCTCGTCGTCGCGCATGATCAGCGCGCCGTCCCGTCTCACGATGGGTCGGGGGGCGGCGAAATACAGCGGTACGACGGGGATGTTTTCCAGCGCGATGTAGTCCCACACATCCTGCTCGGTCCAATTCGACAGTGGGAAGACGCGGAAGCTCTCGCCCTTCTTCTTGCGGGTGTTGAACAGCCGCCAGGGCTCCGGTCGCTGGTTCTTGGCGTCCCAGCGATGCTCGGCCGAGCGCAGCGAGAAGATCCGCTCCTTGGCACGGCTCTTCTCCTCGTCGCGGCGCGCGCCGCCAAAGGCCGCGTCGAAGCGGTATTTGTCGAGCGCCTGCTTCAAGCCTTCCGTCTTCATCACGTCGGTATGGACGCGGCTGCCTGAATCGAACGGGTTGATGCCGGCGCGCACGCCCTCCTGGTTGATATGGACGATGAGGTCGAGTCCGAGATCCTTGGCGCGGCGGTCGCGGAATTCGATCATCTCGCGGAACTTCCAGGTCGTATCGACATGCAGGAGCGGGAAGGGCGGCTTGCCGGGCGCGAAGGCCTTCATGGCGAGATGGAGCATCACCGCCGAATCCTTGCCGACCGAATACAGCATCACCGGATTTTCGGCCGTCGCGGCGACCTCGCGCAGGATGAAGATCGACTCGGCTTCGAGCCGCTGCAGATGGGTCAGCTGTTTCATTGCGGCAGTCTCTCGAAGGCTGCGTCCGCGCTGGCGGGACGATGGGCGTCGTTGCGGACGGGGCGGCCAGCGTCATCGACATGCAGGCCGCATTCGCGCTTGGTCTCTTCCTCCCACCACCAGCGGCCGGCCCGTTCCGGCTCGCCTGGGCGGATCGCGCGGGTGCAGGGGGCGCAGCCGATCGACAGGAAGTTCTTCGCGTGCAGCGCGTTGACCGGAACGCCCTGTTCGGCCGTGAACGCCACGATCGCGTCGCGGGTCCAGTCGAAGATCGGGTTGGCCTTGATCAGACCGCGGGCGCCGTCGAAGGAGACGAAGTCCATATCCGAGCGGTTGGCCGACTGGTCGCGGCGAAGGCCCGTGACCCAGCCGGCGGCGCCGGCAAGCGCGCGCGCCAGCGGCTCGACCTTGCGCACGCCGCAGCAGTTCTTGCGGAATTCCGGCGCGTAGTAGAATCCATCAATGCCCTGGTCGTTCACCAGCGCCTCGAGCGCGTCGGCTTGCGGGTACAGCGCCTTGATGCGGCGGCCGTATTTCTCCTCGGTCTCGCGCCAGAGCGCGTAGGTCTCGGGAAACAGCCGGCCGGTGTCGAGCGTTTTCACCAGTATCGGCAGGTCACTCGAAAAGATCAGATGGGTGATCATCTGGTCCTCGATGCCAAGGCTCGTCGTGAACACCACCGGTCCGCCGGCGCGATCCACCAGCGCCTGCAGGCGCTCGAGCGGGGTCAGCGCCGCGAAGCTGATATTCAGCTCCCCCGCGAGATGTCTACGCTCCGCGCACATGGCGTCAGGCCCTCCGGGCGGCGAGCCGCTTCTGGAGGATGCTGCGCTCTTCGCCATAGCCGGTCTGGTAGTGCCGTGTGACGATGTCCTTGGCCGCCATCCACTGTTGAACCGGCTGCCGGTTCGCCATCGTTTCGGGCAGTTCGATCTCATCGAAGCCGCAGGCCAGCGCCTCGGCGAACTGGTCGGCGATCAGCGGCCCGGACGCGCGCAGCGTGCCGTCGAAGCCAGCCCGGCGCAGCCGCTTGGCCAGCGACAGGCCGCGGCCGTCGGAAAACGCCGGAAACTCCACGGCGATGAGGTCGGCCGCGTCGAGATGCGGGGCGATCTCCTCGATCGTCGCGCTGTTGGGCACCGACAGGCCGAAGCGCAACTCCGGCAAGACAGCGAGCACCGCGTCGGCCAGGGCCAGCGGCATGATCACCGGGCCCTCGCTTTTCGTGGCGACCTCGGCGGTGTCGACGCGGGTGTAGGCGTCCGGCTTCGCGCCGGTGGCGGCGATCAGCGTCATGCGGCGTCCTTTCGAAGGCTTTCCCGGCCGGCGACATAGGCGGTAAAGCCGGCCTTGAACGGCTCGATACCCGCGCGGCGCACGGTTTCGATGAATTCCTCGCCGTCCTGCCGCTGGCCGAGATAGGTTTCGACGATCGATTCGATCGCGCCCGGCACGTCCTCGGCGTCGATGCCGGGGCCAAGCCGTTCGCCCAGAGCGGCGTTTTCGGTGGCGTCGCCCCCGACAGTGATCTGGTAGTTTTCCTTGCCGGCCTTTTCGAGCCCGAGAATGCCGATCGCGCCGACATGGTGGTGGCCGCAGGCATTGATGCAGCCGGAAATCTTGATTGGCAGCGGGCCGATTTCCAGCTGGTGCGCCTCGTCCGCAAAGGTCTTGGCAATACCCTGCGCGATCGGGATCGATTTCGCCGTGGCGAGCGCGCAATAGTCGAGGCCGGGGCAGGCGATGATGTCGGTGACCAGCCCGGCGTTGGCGGTATGCAGCCTTTCCGCCTTCAGCGCGGCGTAAACCGCCGGCAAATCGTCCTGTTTCACATGCGGCAGCACCAGGTTCTGGCCATGGGTCACGCGCAACTCGCCGAAGGAATAGCGCTCGGCGATATCGGCAAAGGCGCGCATCTGGTCGGCGCTTATGTCGCCGGGCACCTCGCCGATGGCCTTGAGCGACACCGTCAGGGCGATGTAGCCAGGCTGGCGATGGGCAAAGCCGTTCTGCTCGACGAACCGGGCGAGGCCGGGGTCGCTTGCCCGCGCCGCCGCGAGAGTCGTGGAGTCCTGTGGCAGATCCTCATAGGCGGGGGCTGCGAAATAAGCCGCAATCCGTGCGACTTCTTCGTCCGGCGCGTTGATCGACGGCCCGTCGAGCTTGGCGAATTCCGCCTCGACGCGGCGGCGGAATTCCTCCTCGCCGGTCTCGTGGACGAGGATCTTCACCCGCGCCTTGAACTTGTTGTCGCGCCGACCTTCCGAGTTGTAGACGCGCATGACGGCTTCCAGATAGGCGAGCAGCTCGTCCTTCGGCAGGAACTCCCGGATCAGCTTGCCGATCATCGGCGTGCGACCGAGGCCGCCACCGACCACGATTTCGTAGCCGATCTCCCCGGTCTCGGGGTGCCGCTTGATCTTCAGGCCGATGTCATGCGTCTTGATCGCCGCGCGGTCGTGCTCGGCGCCGGTCACGGCGATCTTGAACTTGCGCGGCAGCCAGCCGAACTCCGGATGCAGGCTCGACCACTGGCGAATGAGTTCACCGGTTGGCCGCGGGTCCTCGACCTCGTCGGCGGCGACGCCGGCGAACTGGTCGGCGGTCACATTACGAATGCAGTTACCGGAGGTCTGGATGCAGTGCATCTCGACGTCGGCGAGCAGATCCAGGATGTCCGGAACGTCCTTCAGCTTCGGCCAATGGAATTGCAGGTTCTGGCGCGTGGTGAAGTGGCCATAGCCCTTGTCGTAGGTGTCGGCGATGTGCGCGAGTTGGCGCAACTGGCGCGCGTTCAGCGTGCCGTAGGGCACCGCGATGCGCAGCATGTAGGCGTGAAGCTGCAGATAGAGCCCGTTCTTGAGCCGCAGCGGCTTGAACTCGTCCTCGGAGAGCGAGCCGTTGAGACGCCGCTCCACCTGGCTGCGGAACTGGGCGACCCGCTCGCGCACGAAGCGCTCGTCGAATTCGTCGTAGCGATACATGATCGTATCCTTTGATGGTGCTGTTGACGGCGCCGGGCGCTTTGGCCTGTCGCCTCTCGTCCAGCGTTCAGGCGGGCGTCGGGTAGTCGGCTTGCTTGCCCATCTCCGGGTGAATGGACGGACCCTTCTGGCGCATCGCGTCGCGGAAATGCCGGGCGACCGGAAGGCCGGTGCCTTTGAGATCGACCGGCACGAGATAGGGGTCAACCACGACATTTGCGGCGAAGGCCGTCTTGCCTTCGGCGTCCATCGCCTCGGCGGTTTCGGCGTCGAAGGCGACGCGGGCCTTGGACGGGTCGAGCGTCCAGCCTTTATCGGCGAGGAACACCACGTCGCCGTCGAGGAGGTCGTTCGCCATCAGGATCGCCGGGAGCTTGTCACCCCGGACCTTCGATCCGGCGCGGTGGTCCTTCGCCATTGTCATCTCCCTTGTCGCTGGTCCATGCGGGCCAATGGGCCGGGCCAGTGTTCGGTCGATGATAGATAAGCCGAATCGCGCCGGTCAGCGGCGGCGTCGATTGCCTTGTCGCAGTGCAAGGAGAAAGAATTTCCTGCCCCGGACGTACTTAGCGACAGGATCGTTCCAGATTGGTCTGGGACGCGCGGCCGGGCGGCCTCAGATCGCCTCGCCCTTGAGAAGACGCGGCGATGGCCCGCGCGACAGGCCGGCGGCCTGGCCGATGAAGAAGTCCTTCAGCGGCGGGGCGCGGTCGACCAGCGACAGTCCGAAGCTGCGGGCCGCCCGCAGCAACGGGTTGTCGTTGGAAAACAGGCGGTTCAAGACATCGGTGGTGATGCCCATCTGGACGGTGTCGAAGCGCCGCCAGCGCTGATAGGTCTCCAAAACGTCGAGCGCTCCGATATCGAGGCCAAGACGGTCTGCCTCGACGATCGTCTCGGCCAGCGCCGCAGCGTCCTTGAAGCCGAGATTGAGGCCCTGGCCGGCAATCGGGTGGATGCCGTGGGCGGCATCGCCCGCGAGCGCGATCCGCGGCTTCACGAAATCGCGCGCCAGCGTGAGTCCCAACGGAAACGCACGGCGGCCGCCCTCGACGGTCAGCGCGCCGAGCTTGTGGCCGAAGCGCTGTTCGAGTTCGTGATCGAACAGCATCTCGTCGGCGTTGACCAGACGCTCGGCCTCGCGGGTCGGCTCGGTCCAGACGAGTGAAGACCGGTTGCCTTTGAGCGGCAGGATGGCGAACGGCCCGGAGGGCAGGAAATGCTCCTCCGCCCGGCCTTCGTGCGGGCGCTCGTGGGCGACGGTGGCGACGATGCCGGATTGGCCATAATCCCAGTGGACGGTGTGGATGCCGGCCATGTCGCGGATCGTCGAGCGGACACCGTCACAGGCAATCAGCAACCGCGCGTCGACCGTTCCGCCGCCGGTGAGGGCGACGCGGATCGCCGCCATCTGCCGGTCGATGCCCGACACGGCCATGCCTTGCCGGATGTCGATGCCGAGCGCTTTCGCGCGCTCGCGCAGGGCGCCGTTGAGGGCGGTGTTCGGCAGCATGTGCGCAAACGGCTCGCCCGGCTTGGCCTCGCCCCCGAAGGTGAGAAACACCGGACGGACGGGGTCGGAGGTGCGTGAATCGGTGACGATCATCTCGGTGATCGGCTGCGTCTCGTCCTTGACCTTTTCCCAGATGCCAAGCCGCTCCAGCATCCGCACGGCGGCGGCTGCCACGGCGGAGGCGCGGCCATCCTTCTTCCAGACCCCTTCAGGCGTGGCGTCGACCAGGACGATCTTGAGATGCGGCGCGGCGTCGGCGATCGCCACCGCCGTCGTCAGGCCGACATAGCCGGCTCCGGCGATGACGATGTCGGCCTGCTCGGCGGCTGTCGTCGCGGCTCTGGTGTCGGACATCGAAGTCTCCTTGCTCGCGCCCCTCGTGCGGCGCGGTCGGTGCGGATCGCTAAAACCGGTTGACCACGCCCGGTATATTGGTGCAACGCCGCGAAAGGCGAAGGGGTGCGTGGCTCCCCGCGACTGGGGAGTAGATTAGGATGACCGAGGCCGTTGAAAAGCTCCTCCATATCCTCGATCTCGAACGCATCGAAGAAAATCTGTTTCGTGGCATCAGTCCGGATCAGAGCTGGCAGCGGGTTTTCGGCGGCCAGGTGATCGCCCAGGCGCTGGTCGCCACCCAACGTACCGTCCCCGCCGACCGCCATTGTCATTCGCTGCATTCCTATTTCATGCGTCCGGGCGACCCCGCAGCGCCGATCATCTACGATGTCGACCGGATTCGCGATGGCGGCTCCTTCACCACCCGGCGCGTCGTCGCGATCCAGCATGGCCACGCGATCTTCTCGCTGTCGGCCTCCTTCCAGAGGGACGAGGACGGGCACGACCACCAGGTGACGATGCCGGACGTTCCCGGTCCCGACGATCTCCCGCATGGCGACGATCTCAAGGAAACGATCCTGAAACGGGCGCCTGAGCCGGTGCGCCGCTATTGGCTGCGGCCCCGGCCGATCGAGTTCCGGCCGGTCTCCTTCGACCATTATCTGACCCGCGACAAGCTGGAGCCGGTGCAACAGGTCTGGGTCCGCTGCGCTAGCCCGATCGGCGACGATCGCAACCTGAACGCGGCGGTTCTTGCCTACCTCTCCGATATGACCCTCCTCGACACCTCGCTGTTCGCGCATGGGTTGTCGGTGTTCGACGAACGCATCCAGGCGGCCAGCCTCGATCATGCCATGTGGTTCCACCGTCCGGTCAAGGTCTCCGACTGGATGCTCTATGCGCAGGACAGCCCGTCCTCGTCAGGCGCGCGGGGTCTCACCCGTGGCTCGCTGTTCGCCCGCGACGGAACGCTGGTCGCATCGGTGGCACAGGAAGGGCTGATCCGCCCCCGGCGCGCCCCGTCTGCCTAATTTTCAGCCAGATTTGCGGTTTTTGCCACGCTTTTAAGCGGCGCTGAGCCCGTCCAACCGGCGGGCAACGCCGGTGGAAGCCGCCGTTTCGCACTGCAAAATAAGACCGAACGGTGGCGCGGCTTCCGTTTGGCACAAACCTTGATTCCTGAAGGTCAGTCATCGTCGCGGGCATGCTGCTCCGGCGAGTGATGCTCAACACGGCGGCGCTCCCGCGGCCGTCCAAGGTTCGAGGTGAACATGAAAATCGTGATGGCGATCATCAAGCCATTCAAGCTGGACGAAGTGCGCGAGGCGCTGACCGGCATCGGCATCCAGGGCCTCACCGTCACCGAGGTGAAGGGATATGGCCGTCAGAAAGGCCATACCGAAATCTATCGCGGCACCGAATACGCGGTGAGCTTCCTGCCCAAGCTGAAGATCGAGATCGCCGTTGCGCTCGACATGGTCGAGCCGGCGGTCGAGGCGATTCAGGCCGCCGCCAAGACCGGCCAGATCGGCGACGGCAAAATCTTCGTCTTCGGCATCGACCAGGCCGTCCGCATTCGGACGGGCGAAGTCGACGCGAACGCACTCTAAGGGGACCGACCACCCATGAATATCAAGAAACTCCTATTTGCCGGCTCCCTGCTGGCCGGGCTCGCCGCCACGGCGGCCTTCGCCCAGGATGCCGCCGCGCCGGCCGCCGATGCGGCCGCCGCGGCGACCGAGGCCGTAGCTCCCACGGTCGACAAGGGCGATGTCGCCTGGATGATGACGGCCACACTGATCGTCCTGTTCATGCTCATGCCCGGCCTCGCCCTGTTCTATGGCGGCCTGGTGCGAGCCAAGAACATGCTGTCGGTGCTGATGCAGTGCACCGTGATCTCCGGCGTCGCCATCATCGTCTGGGTCGTGTGGGGCTATTCCTTCGCCTTCGGCGGCGGCACCAGCCCCTATTGGGGCGGTCTCGGCAAGCTGTTCCTCGCCGGCGTGACGGTCGATTCGACGGCGGCGACCTTCACCGATGGCGTGGCCTTGCCCGAATATCTGTTCATCGCCTTCCAGATGACCTTCGCGATGATCACCCCGGCGCTGATCGTCGGCGCCTTCGCCGAACGCATCAAGTTCTCCGCGGTGGTGCTGTTCACCGTGCTGTGGCTGACCTTCGCCTACTTCCCGATCGCGCATATGGTCTGGGACGGTTCTGGCCTGATCTTCAACGGCGTCCTGTCCGGCGGCGTAGGCGCGCTCGACTTTGCGGGCGGCACCGTTGTGCACATCAACGCCGGCATCGCCGCGTTGATGGGGTGCCTCTTTGCCGGCAAGCGAACCGGCCTCGGCAAGGACATGATGGCCCCGCACTCTATGACGCTGACCATGGTCGGCGCCTCGATCCTGTGGGTCGGCTGGTTCGGCTTCAACGCCGGTTCTAATCTGGAATCGACCGCGGGCGCGGTGCTGGCCATGATCAACACGTTCACCGCCACGGCCGGTGCGCTGCTCACCTGGTGCGTTATCGAAACCATGATGCGCGGTAAGGCCTCCATGCTGGGCGGGGCCTCCGGCATAGTTGCCGGGTTGGTCGCGGTCACGCCGGCCTGTGGCACGATCGGGCCGGTCGGCGCGATCGTCCTCGGCGGGCTTGCCAGCGCCGGCTGCTACTTCTTCGTCTCGGTGGTGAAGAACAAGTTCCAGTATGACGACAGCCTCGACGTCTTTGGCATCCATGGCATCGGCGGCATCATCGGCGCGGTTGGCACGGGCATCTTCACCGCCTCGTCGCTGGGCGGCGTCGGTTTGGCCGATGGCGTGTCGATGGGGGCCCAGGTCTGGGCCCAGATCGTTGGTGTGCTGGTCACGCTGGTCTGGGGTGGCGTGGTCTCGGCGATCCTCTTCAAGATCGTCGATCTCGTCGTCGACCTGCGCCCGACGCTGGAGCAGGAGCGCGAAGGCCTCGATCTCGTCTATCATGGCGAGGCGGCCTACCACTCCTGAACGGACAACTTCGTCCCACCACATGATGAGAGGCAGGCGGTCAGCGCCTGCCTCTTTCGTTTTCAAGAGAAGGGTTCGATCACCGGGTTTGCGACAAGGCGGTGGCGGAGGGTTCACTCCTTCAGAACGTCGCGATATTCCGGCTTGCGATCGAATTCGGTCCGGGCGAAGGGGCATTGCGGAATCACCTTCAAATTCGACGCGCGGGCCCAATCGACCCCGGCGGCGAGCAGTTTCCCCGCCAATCCCTGGCCACGATATCGGTCTGGAACGAAAGTGTGATCGAAGATGACGAGGGTCTCGCCGACCCTGACATAGGTCATTTCGCTGTCGCCTTCGCCGGTCGTAAATCGGCCCTTGCTGCCGTCTGCCTCGTGCCGAATGTCCATTCGTCCCGTCTCCTTATTCGATCATTGATAAGAGTGGCGGACGATTTCGCGATGGCAAGATCGGGCGGCGTTTCGACTTCCGGATTCGCGCGCCGATCGTAAGCCGGTCTTAAGCTTAAACGGGTCTTAACCTCGGCTCCCTAATCTGGCCGCAAGCAGCGGGCCGGCTCGAAGGCACGATCCGCGTTGGACAAGACAGGCAGGGTCAGATGGCAACCACGGCGCCAGGCGGCAGCGAAACGACATTCCTTCGGCGGCAGGGCGAAATCGGCGCCGGCGCCGTGCTCATCGCGTTGGCGGGCTATCTCGGCGTCGCCTTCGCGACCTGGAGTGTGAGCGACCCCTCGCTCAGCCAGTCCAATCAGAACATGGTGGAGAACTGGGCAGGCCCCTCCGGCGCTATCGTCGCCGACCTCGCCATGCAGATTTTCGGCCTTGCCGCAGCGCTCCTTGTGGTTCTCCCAGCAATCTGGGGACTGATTTTGATGTCCGGCCACACGATCGACCACATCTGGCGCCGCGCCTGGTATGCCGTTGCCGGGACCGTATTGGCCGCGGCCGCTCTCGGCTGTCTGCCGGCGCCAGCGGGCTGGCCCCTGCCGATCGGCCTTGGCGGCGTCGCCGGCGACCTCGTGTTGAAATTTCCGGCGCTGGCCACCGGGGCATATCCGCAAGGCTTCCTCGCGATCGTGCTTGCGTTGATGATCGCCGCGCCGGCGACCTGGCTCTTCCTCAACGGCGCCGGGGTGATCGATCGACGCCGTCCGGCACCGGTCACAAGCCGCCGTCGCAAGGCCTCGGTGGTCGAAGCGGACGACGAGGATGACGGCGAGGGGGAAGGCCGCCTGGCGCTGTTTTTCGGAGCATTGGCTCATACCGCCTATTCGGCGAAATCCGCCATCGGCCGGCGTCTCGCCGCCCGCCGCGAAGCCCGCGCGTCGAAGGAATTCGGCGACGGCTTCGCCGACTGGCGGGCCGAGGACGAGGATTTCTCCCCCTACCCGGCGCAAGGGCACGGCGACCGCCGCTCGATCCGCGTGTCCCAGCCCGAGCACATGGAAAACTATTACGAGGCGGATGCCGATGATGGGCGCGCGGAACTCGACGCTGGCTCCGCAATGCCTTGGGACGAAACGGATAATAGCGAAGAGCGCAATTTCGCGGATGGCGACTTTAGCGATGACGACGCCATGATCGTCCGTCCCGGTGACCGGGTGTCGCCCAACGCGGCGCCGATCCCCGAAGAGGGCGGCGGCTGGCGTGGGCTCTTGTCCGGCAACATCGTCGCCTTTCCCGGCCGCAAGACCGCGAAGGAGGAGCTTCCGAACGGCCCGGCTGGGGCATCCGGTCGTCCGGCGCCGGGACGCCAAGCGCGATCCAGTCAGGCGGCGCCGCACCAATCGGTCGATCCGGGCGTGCGCGTCGTACCGCAGGCAACCGTCACCGCCGAGCAACAGCGGCTGCGCGGCGGCTCGGGCCGGGCCGTCGCCCTGAAGCCGGCGACGACGGTCGCCGATCCCGTCCGCTTCGAACTGCCCTCCATCGATTTCCTGACGCCGCCGAAGCCGCGTAGCCGCGATTCTACCCTGTCGCCGGAAGCGCTGCAGGAGAACGCCCGTCTGCTCGAAGGCGTGCTGGAGGATTTCGGCGTCAAGGGCGAGATCATCGAGGTGCGCCCCGGTCCCGTGGTGACGCTCTACGAACTCGAACCGGCACCGGGCATCAAGTCGTCACGGGTGATCGGCCTCGCCGACGACATCGCCCGCTCGATGAGCGCCATCGCCGCGCGCGTCGCCGTCATTCCCGGCAAGAACGCCATCGGCATCGAACTGCCGAACCAGCGCCGCGAGACCGTCTATTTCCGCGAGATGATCGGCTCGGAGACGTTCACCCAGAACAAGAGCAAGCTGGCGCTCGCCCTCGGCAAGACCATCGGCGGGGAGCCGGTGATCGCCGATCTCGCCAAGATGCCGCATCTTCTCGTCGCCGGCACCACCGGCTCCGGCAAGTCGGTGTCGATCAACACGATGATCCTGTCGCTGCTCTACCGGCTGACGCCGCAGGAATGCCGGATGATCATGATCGATCCGAAGATGCTGGAGCTGTCGGTCTATGACGGCATTCCGCACCTGCTCGCCCCGGTGGTGACCGATCCTAAAAAGGCGGTCGTCGCGCTGAAATGGACGGTCCGCGAAATGGAGGACCGCTACCGCAAGATGTCGAAGGTGGGCGTCAGGAACATCGACGGCTTCAACGCCCGCGTGAAAAGCGCGCTGGAGAAGGACGAGACGATCTCGCGCACCGTCCAGACCGGCTTCGACCGCGAGACCGGCGAGCCGATCTTCGAGACCGAGGAATTCGATCTCGAGCCGCTGCCCTACATCGTCGTCATCATCGACGAGATGGCCGACCTGATGATGGTCGCCGGCAAGGACATCGAAGGCACCGTGCAGCGTTTGGCGCAAATGGCCCGCGCCGCCGGCATCCATGTGGTGATGGCGACGCAGCGGCCCTCGGTCGATGTCATCACCGGCACGATCAAGGCGAACTTCCCGACCCGCATCTCCTTCCAGGTGACCTCGAAGATCGATAGCCGCACCATCCTGCAGGAGCAGGGCGCCGAGCAGCTGTTGGGCATGGGTGACATGCTGTTCATGGCCGGTGGCGGCCGCATCCAGCGCGTCCACGGCCCGTTCGTCGATGACAGCGAGGTCGAGCAGATCGTCGCGCATCTGAAAAGCCAGGGCGTGCCGGATTATCTCGACTCGATCCTGGAGGACGAGGATGAGGACGGCGACTCCGGGTCGTCCGGTGGCGGCGGGGAGGTCGATGAAGGCGCCGACCTCTACGATCAGGCGGTGGCGATCGTGTTACGCGACGGCAAGGCCTCGACCTCCTATGTCCAGAGACGCCTGTCGATCGGCTACAACCGCGCCGCCTCGATCATCGAGCGGATGGAGCGGGAAGGGATCGTCGGCGCGGCAAACCACGCCGGCAAGCGCGAGATCCTCGTGCCGACGGAAGACGACCGCATGTGATCGATGACGAAATGGTTAGGTTTTCGCCATTGGGGCGCCCTATTGCGGGTCGAATGATACGACCCGACATGAAGGGGCGAGACGAAATCCGCGTCGCGCCCTATCTGGTTCGGCGACACGAAGGGCAGACTTCGGAATAAGGGAAGCCTCCACCACCATGGCGAAAAACGACACACACCACCGATCCTTCCGCGCGGCACTCGTTCGCGGCGTGGCCTCGGCATTCATCGCGGCAGCGGCCCTTGCGCCGCTCTCGGCAGGCCCAGCGGCGGCCCAGTCGAGCGCCGCGGCTCAGAAAATCGCCGACCATTTCTCCGGCATTCCCTCAATGCATGGCACCTTCATGCAGTTTGATCCGAACGGCCGGCAGACCGAGGGCAAATTCTACATCGAACGGCCCGGCAAGGTCCGCTTCGATTATTCGGGAACGCCGCTCCGGGTAATTTCCGACGGCTCCAACGTCGCGGTCAACAACAAGAAGCTGAATACGTGGGATGTCTATCCCCTGTCGAAGACCCCGCTGAAGCTGTTGCTCAACCGGCGAATCGACCTTTCGGCGGCAAATATCCAGAACGTCAAGGAAGAGCCCGATCTCACCACCATTGTCATGGGCGACAAATCGGTGTTCGGCAATTCGCGCATCACCATGATGTTCGACCCGAAATCCAATGAGCTCAAGCAGTGGACGATCCGCGACCAGCAGGGCAAGGACACCACGGTGATGATCTACAACGTCAAGAAGGGCGGCGATATCAAGGATTCCGCCTTTAAAATTCCCTATACGGCGATCGCCCAGGGTCAGACCGGCAACTAAGGCGCCGTTTCATTCGTCTTCCGTCACCGGGGCCGCCTTTGGGGGCGGCCCGTTCTGTATCCTACGCCCCCTTCCGCTCAGGCGAAGATGATGTCGTTCTGCAGGTCAGAGACATTGGCGACATTATAGACATTGAGCTGCGAGCCGTCGGTGAAGTCGAAGCGCACGCCGGTCCCGGTATCGGTGGCGAAGGCAAGCGCGGCGTTGGCGCTGGAAAAGCCGAAGCTGCGCAGGTCGATCCGGTCAGAATTGTCGGCGAAATCGGCCAGCGTGTCGGAGCCGGCGCCGGGCGTGAAGATGAACCAGTCGGCGCCGTCGCCGCCATAGATGACGTCGTTGAGGCCGCCGCCATCGATGACATCGTTGCCACCGAGCCCGTAAATGACGTTGCTCCACATGTCGCCATAGAGAATGTCGGAGAACTGGCTGGCGACGATGTTGTTGATCAGGTTGAACGTATCGCCCTGGGCCTCGCCGCCGGTGCTCGCAGTGACATTGGAGATGTCGACCCGCACCGCCGTGCTGGACGTGTAGTAGACCGAATTAAACCCGGCGCCGCCATCGAGATAATCGGCGCCGTTGCCGCCCTCGAGATTATCATTTCCATCGCCGCCGTAGAGATAATCCAGGAAGCCGTCGCGGCCGTAGAGATTGTCAGCGCCCGCCAAGCCGTAGAGGATATTGCTCCACTGATCGCCCGAACAGCGTGTCGGCGAATTGGCTGCCGATGATGCCGTCGACGAAATTGAACGTGTCGCCGGCCGCCTCGCCGAGGCCTGAGACCGCATTCGAGAGATCGGCGCGCACGCCTGCGGTGGCCTGGCTGTAATAGGCGAAGTCGAAGCCGAGACCGCCTTCCATATGATCGGCGCCGGCCCCGCCGTCCAGATTGTCGTTGTCGTCGCCGCCGAATAGCTGGTCGGTGCCGCCGCCGCCATAGATATTGTCGACGCCGCCGCCGCCGCCGCCGTTGAGCGTGTCGTTGCCGCCGCCGTCTTGCAGCGTGTTGTTGGCTTGATTGCCTGTAATAGTGTCGTTTCCGGAACCGCCGATGGCGTTTTCGATCAGCGAACGAACATCGCCCTGATACTGCAATGCATTGAAGATGTTGCCGCGCGAATAGTTGCCATCACCCAAGTAGGCGATTTGTACGTTGCTGAAATAGGAGTGCCCGCCCGGCGTCAGATCGAGCGTAAGATTGTCCGAGTAGCTGCTGAGATCGTAGGTGTCGATGCCGCCGCCGTCCCAGACGGTGGCGAAAATCCGGTTGCTGCCCGCGTCAATGCCAACCGCACCATTGACCAGCGTATCCCCCGAAGTCGGGTTCCATTTATAGACCGTGTCGCTGCTATTGGTGGTGAAATCGGCCCCATACATTTGCTGCAGCGCCGCGATATCGGCGATCATGTAGCTTTGCGCAAATCCCCAAGTCTCGTTGGAATAGCCTCCAACCAAGGGGTCGCCGACATAGGACCGATAGGTCATGATGGAATATTCCATCGAGTCCTCGGCCGCTGGCAGCGGGCCGTAAACGTTGGTCTCTTGACCGTGCTTCAGCCCCAGCGCATGGCCGATCTCGTGATACATCGTATGCCAGGAATAGTTTCCGGCTTCTGGCGAGCGATAATTATAGGACCTTCCAAACCAGACATCGCCGGCCTGCTCGTAGGTACCAGGATAATAAGCCCAAGCGGTCGATGGATCATCTGATTCCGCAAGCCGGATATGCGCGCCGGTGTCTGTGGTATAAGCGACGTTCAGATTGGTGAACCCCTCCACGGAGAAGCCGTCCTGCGCCGCATTTTCCCCGGCGTAACCATTTGTATTCAACGCTCTGTTTGCTGCCGTCCATTGCATCGACGAAATTCCGCCGATGGTATCAGGCTCACCGGTATATGCGTATTCGCCGCTGGTTGTCGGGAACGAATAATAAATTGTGGCGTCACCCCACGCAACGCCGCTCAACACACCATTAATAGTCTGGTCGGTTGTTGATGTGACAGATTTGGTTGTATGCCCCGTCCCACTCATTGCTTCTCTCTATCTGATCCTTTGATTTCTTTGCCACGTAATATTATTCCCAAAATCGAACGGTTCGCATTGCCATTATTCATAATATTCAGCCGCCTTCGCGCTTCCACTGTTAGAGGATGATCTGGATGGCGCTTTATAAACAGATCATAGGCTTCCGCTGTGCCTTGCTCGACCGCCATGTCAAATTCTTCACGGATGGCGATGTTGCCGTCCCGGGCGGGTGCAGCCTGTGTCGTTGGGCTTGCGCTGTCAGAACTCATGGGAGGCGATTTGGCCATGGTTATAATATCCGTACTTTGGCTGTAAGATTGGCCCGAACTCGTCCTCACAAGTATTGCTATGAAATATATTGAAATTATGATTGTCGGTTTCGTTTTCATTCTAATCGCCCACCGCAACGTGAAGGGTCACTCTCGAAAGAGGACGGCCGTTGGGATAGATCTGACGAACGGCCGTGCCGCCGTCTCCGACAGTGATGACGGGGTCAAGGCGCCAGTCACCGCGTGAGCGGATCAACCCAATAATAGTCGCCATCGGAGGTCCCTCCAATCATCAAGCACGTTGGGTATGATGCCCTAAAGGAATATTCCCAATTTGTTTGAATGTCTATTAAAATGTATTTTTCGTTGCGTGCAGTGCGCAATATACTAACTACGTTTTCGGCGGACTTCCTTCGAGCAAACGGCAATCGCTTGGTCGATCGCCTTCATCGGCACGGCCTGGTTTTCCTGGGGGTCGATCAGCGGGCTTCCCTTGGCCACCTCTCGCAGGCGCGTCAGCGCCTCGACGCAGGTCCTCGACGTGAACGGCCGATCCGGGTTCGCGGGAGTCAAGGCAAAGCGTTGTCGGGTCGCAAAGTCGGACGCTGTTTTCGAAGAAATACCTCCCGACGCCACATGCATGTCCGGGCGTAGCGCCGAGGTGGGACGGTCCGGAATCGGTGACGGGGCTGCTTCTGCAATCCGCTCCGCATTTAGAGGCCGTTTCGAAACCCTGCCAAGACCAGCCTCCATGGTTCACCCGGGACGCCCAAACCCGCGGAAATCGGGTATCATGTCATTGCGGAGCGACCATCCGAGGGGCCTTTGAACCCGCCGCAGTGAGTTTCGAAACGGACTCTCAGGGACAGGAAGAGAATTAGCAAACCTATTCTTCCAGACGCAGTCCAGCCGAAGCGGCGGTTCGAACAGCGCCGGCCGAAGCTACGGGTGAACATGGGCATAACGCGGTCCGCTTTCAGTAAGGCCAGATTATTGTCTGCAGTTCTGTGGCAACCGTATGACCGGGTCGTCTCGACCGTCAAATTCCACCGCGGCTTGTCTGGTCTGGAAACACCTGCGGCCCCAGGCTCGCTGCGGCCCACGGGGAGAGCTGCGGTCATGGATCGGGCCGCTTGCGAAACGGCTTCGCGCATCAAGTGCGGCAAATCGCGGCTGGCAAGGCTTGCGAGCCGGCGACCGGCCCCATATGCCCGTTCCGTCCTTCAAGCCGGAAACCAGCGCCCATGTCCTTCAAGATCGCCACCTGGAACATCAACTCCGTGCGGCTGCGCATGCCGCTGGTGGAGCGCTTTCTGAAGGAGACCGCGCCGGACGTCTTGTGCCTGCAGGAAACCAAATGCGCGAACGACCAGTTTCCCGAAAAGGCGTTTCGGGCGCTCGGCTACCCGCATATCGCGATCCACGGGCAGAAAGGCTATCACGGCGTCGCGACCGTATCGAGACAGCCTTTCGACGACATCGTCCGGCAGGATTTCTGCGCCATCGGCGACGCGAGGCACCTGTCGACACGGCTGAGGGTCGGGGAGCGCCGCGTCCGGGTGCATAATTTCTACGTCCCCGCCGGCGGCGACGAGCCGGACCCGGCGATCAATCCGAAATTCCGTCACAAGCTCGATTTCATCGAGGAGATGCGGCTGATCGGCGCCGAGGCGGAGCCGGACGTCTCGTCGTTGCTTGTCGGCGATCTCAACATCGCGCCGTTCGAGACCGACGTGTGGTCGCACAAGCAGCTTTTGAAGGTGGTGTCGCACACGCCGGTCGAGTGCGAGGCGCTGCTCAGGGCGCGGGACGACGGCAAATGGGTCGACCTGATGCGCCACCACATCCCGATGGAGGAGACGGTGTTCACCTGGTGGAGCTATCGCGCCAAGGACTGGGCGACGTCAAACCGCGGCCGGCGGCTTGACCATGTCTGGGGGTCGGCCGATCTCGCGCCGGCGTTGTCAGACATCGATGTGCTCAGCGAGGCGAGAGGCTGGGAGCGCCCGTCGGACCATGTCCCGGTGACCGCGACCTTCACCTTGTGACAATCGCTCCGCCATGCAGCGGCGGGCGATCATCTCGCATGGTCAGCGACTTTATCCGGAGAAGCGGTCCTCGAGCGCGAGGATCTGCCGGGTCATCTCGGCGAACTGAATTTTCAGCTGTTCATGCAGGCCGACGGCGTATTCGGGGTATTCCTCCAGCATGCGGCGAAACAGCGACCGGGTTATCCTGAGCAGTTCGCAATCGGTCTCGGCCTTGGCGTTGGCAGGCCGGGTGGTCGCGGTGATCAATGCGAGTTCGCCGAGCAGCGTCCCCGGTCCATACACCCCGACGACTTTCTGTTGGTTCCCCGCTTGCCGAGCGAGCACGACGGTGCCGGAGGCGACGACGAAACCGGCATCCGCTTGCGCATCCTGGCGAAAAACGATTTCCCCTGCGGCGAGGCGCCGGCGTTCGGCGCCGAAGGCGAGGAGACGCAATTGGTCGCTCGCCAAGCCTTCGAACAGCGGCACGTTTCTAAGGATCGCGATGTCGCTTTCAAGGCTCATCTCGTCGAAGTACCGTTTCCCCAACCTGCGTCGCGGCCGTGATAGCCTTGATCCGGCGTCCGATGCACGGATTTTCCCGGCGGTCGGGTTGGCCGTGATCACTCGGCTGTTCCTCCGGCACCGTTAACGGAGCCTTTCAATGAAGGGTAGAGAGGAAGCGAAACGAAACCGCAAGTCTATAGCGCGAGGCGATGCCCCTCGACCCGGCACAAGAAGAAACGAGGGGCATTGCGAGCTCGCTGCATCCGCTCAGGGGACCAGCTTGTAGCCGCCGGACTCCGTGACCAGTATCCGCGCGTTTGACGGATCGGGCTCGATCTTCTGGCGCAGGCGATAGACATGGGTTTCGAGCGTATGGGTGGTGACGCCCGAATTGTAGCCCCAGACCTCCTCCAGGAGGACGTCCCGCGTGATGACCCGGCGGTCGGCGCGATAGAGATAGCGGATGATCGCCGTCTCCTTCTCGGTCAGGCGGATCTTGCCGCCCTTCTCGTCGAGCAGCAGTTTCTGGCTAGGCTTGAAAACGTAAGGACCGACCTGGAAGGTGGCATCCTCGCTCTGTTCGTGCTGGCGCAATTGCGCGCGGATACGGGCGAGCAGCACCGCGAAACGGAAGGGCTTGATGACATAATCGTTGGCGCCGGCTTCGAGCCCGAGAATCGTGTCGGAATCGGTGTCCTGGCCGGTCAGGATGATGATCGGCGCCTTGAAGCCGCCCTTGCGCAGAACCTTGACGGCCTCGCGTCCGTCCATGTCGGGCAGACCGACATCCATGACCACGAGATCGATCAATCCGGCTCTGGCCGTATTGATTCCTTTCGTCGCTGTGGGCTCTTGCAGGACGGCGAACTCCTCATGCAGCGAAAGCTGCTCGGCGAGGGTCTGCCGGAGGTCGTCGTCGTCGTCGACGATGAGGATGCTGCGTGCGGTCATGCGATTCAGCCGTTCGGTTCTTGTCTCAAGGATGGCCGCAAGAAGGAGCGGCGCACATCCGAGCTTGTAACAATTCGTGACGACAAATGGGCCGATTGCAAGGAAAGTCAGGAAAAAAAGGCAAATGGTGGGAAAAAATAGCGTGATCATGGTGCGCCGAGCCCCCGGATCGGGTACGCGCGGCCTTCTCGCGGCCGGCTCCCTGCGCATTCCCTGCGCGCTGGGCCGGACCGGCACGACGATCTTCAAACGCGAGGGCGACGGCGCCACCCCCGTGGCCTCGATGCGGCTGCTGTCGGCCTGGCATCGGCAAGGCCGGATGGCGCGGCCGGCGGCGCGATTGCCGATTCGCGGTGTGCGATCGGGGGTCGATCTGTGGTGCGATGCGCCGATCCATCCCGCCTATAATCGCCATGTTCGCTCGCCGTTTTCCGCAAGCGCCGAAAGCCTCGCCCGGGCCGATCGGCTCTACGATTTCGTCGTGGTGCTCGACTGGAATATCAGCGCCCGCGCCCGCTATCGCGGCAGCGCGATCTTTCTCCACATCGCCAGGGAAGGCTTCCCGCCGACCGAAGGCTGCGTCGCGGTGGCGCCGAAGGACATGCTGCGGCTCGCGCCACTGCTGGGGCCGGGGACGCGATTGGTCGTCACGCGGTGAGCGCGAGACCGGTGACTGTCGACTTCCTCCGAGGCTCGCTTCGCTCGCACCTCAGGACGAGGGGAAGGGCGCGGCGTCGGCGGACGGCGCCTGTTTCGTCAGTCCGCGCGCCACCGCCAGACGGTGGTGCGCTTGACCTCCGCGTCTTCCAACGCGCGGGTGACCGGCACTTCGTAACGGGCGAGCTCTTCGACGCGATCGGCCGGCAGGTAGCGACGGCCCGGATCGCCGACGAGGACGGTTCGGCCGTCGCGGACGAGGCGATCGAACCAGGGCGCCACGGCGGCGGCCATGGCGGCGTCGAAGAAGACGTCTCCTGCGAGCAGGATGTCCGCGTCGAGCGGGTTGCCGATGGGGTCGCTGTCGTCGAATGTGATGTCGACACCGTTGAGCGCGGCGTTGAGCCGAACGGCGGTCCGGCAGAACGGATCGACGTCGATCGCCGTGACGTTGGCCGCGCCGGCCTTGGCGACGGCGATGGCGACGAGGCCGGAACCGGTGGCGAAGTCGACGACCCGGCGCCCGGCGACCCGCTCCGGGTGATCGAGGACGAAGCGGGCGACCGCCTGTCCGCCGGCCCAGGCAAACGCCCAGAAGGGCGGCGGCAGACCGATCGCCTGCAGCTCATCTTCGGTCTTCAGCCAGAGATCATGCGCCTCGTCAGCCAGCCGCAGCCGGATTTCCGGCACATGCGGCGGGCAGAGCACTGCCGTGTTGGCGAGGACGAAAGCTTCGAAATCGCGATCGTCGGGCTTCGGCATTTTGGAGCCCCCGCGGCTGCGGCTCAGCCCGTCATCGCGGTGCCGGGATCGAGCCCGCCCATCTCGCAGATCAGCCGGAACTCCGATGGCTCGACCGGCTGGACGGAGAGCCGCGAATTGTTGACCAGCACCATGTCTTTCAGCTTCGGCTCCGCCTTGATGGTGTCCAGCGCGACGGGCTGCGGTACGTCCGTCAGCGCCTTGATGTCGACGCACTCCCATCGGGCGTCCTCGGTCGTTGAATCCGGATGGGCCTCGGCGACGACCTCGACGATGCCGACGACTTCCTTGCCCTCGTTGGAATGGTAGAAGAAGCCGCGGTCTCCGATCTTCATGTCACGCATGAAGTTGCGCGCCTGGTAATTGCGGACCCCATCCCATTCCTGGCCCTTGGCGCCGGCCTTTTTCTGGTGGTCGAAGGACCATTTGTTGGGCTCGGATTTGAACAGCCAATAACGCATGTCCGCCTCGCCTTAAGCCGCATCCGGGTTCTTGATCGCCCAGTTCCAGGGGCGAACCGCGACATTGTCGAACA
The DNA here is from genome assembly GCF_036549495.1 of Aurantimonas sp. C2-5-R2. NCBI lineage: Bacteria > Pseudomonadati > Pseudomonadota > Alphaproteobacteria > Hyphomicrobiales > Aurantimonadaceae > Aurantimonas > Aurantimonas sp. C2-5-R2. The sequence continues at coordinate 110,813 of NZ_JAZHLJ010000005.1, read as the reverse complement.
GCCCGGCCTTGGCATAGGGGTCGTCGGCGGCGATCAACTGGGCCGCGCCCAGACTGTCCGCCTCGATGACGACGAGGCTGCCGCAGGGCTTGTCATTCCCGTCGAGGAACGGACCGGCGAATTTCAGCGCGTCGCCGAGGCCGTTCAGAAATTCCAGATGCGCCGGGCGGTTGTCGAGGCGCAGCTGCAGCGAATCCGGCTTGTCGTCGCAAAGAAGGGCGTAGAGCATGGAAAATCCTGTGATCGGCGTGGGTTGAGTTGATCCGAGCTGGCGAATGCGGCGAAGGGTAAGGGTCTCGGCGTCTGATTCAATCGAATTCGCGTTTCAACGGCCGCGCGAGCAGCGACTGCACCGCGGCATCGACATCGAGGTCGCCCGACAGGATCGCCGCGACGGTCGCGATGATCGGCGCATCGATGCCAAGGTCGCGCGCCAGACGGGCGGCGATTTCGGCGGTGAAGACGCCTTCGGCGAGCTTTAGCCCGAAGCGGTCGTCGCCCCGGCCGAGGGCCATTCCATAGGCGAAATTGCGCGATTGCGGGCTGGAGCAGGTCAGTACCAGATCGCCGAGGCCGGACAGGCCCATCAGCGTCTCCGGCTGGCCGCCGAGCGCGGCGCCGAGGCGGCGCAACTCGACGAAGCCGCGGGTGATGATCGCGGCCTGCGCCGAGGCGCCGAGGCCTCGGCCGACCACCGCGCCGGCGGCGAGCGCCAGGACATTCTTCAAGGCGCCGCCGGCCTCGACGCCGACGACGTCGCTGGCGGCATAGCAGCGGAAGGTCTCGGTCGACAGAAGCCGCGCGGCGCGGTCGGCGAGCGCAGGCTCGCCGGCGGCGATGGTGACGGCCGTCGGCAGGCCGCGCGCGACATCGGCGGCGAAGCTCGGGCCGGAGAGCACCGCGAGCGGCTGGGCGGGCTGGGCTTGCGAGAAGATTTGCGAGGCGAAGCGGCCGGTGCCGCGCTCGATTCCCTTGGCGCAGAGCACGGCCAGCGCACCGGGCGGAACCAAGCCATCCAGCTCGGCCGTCGCGACGCTCAGCGACTGAGCCGGGACGACGAAGAGCACGATGTCGGCGCCGGCGAGCGCCTCGGCCGGGTCGCTGGTCGCGGCGAGGCTGTCGGGGAGGTCGATTTCCGGCAGATAGCGCGGATTCAGGCGATCGCGGTTGATGCCAGCCACGGTCTCCGCGTCGCGGGCATAAAGCACCGTGTGATGCCCGGCGCGAGCGTAGAGACAGCCGAGCGCCGTGCCCCAGGCGCCGCCGCCGACAATCGCGAAGCGCGTCATGCCTTGGCTCCGCGCCGGCCGAAGCCGACCATCGGCTGCGACTTTTCGTCGAGCGGCCAGCGTGAACGCACCGGGGCGTCGAGCCCGTCAAGGAGCCCGGCCTCGAAGCGCTCCAGCCCGGCATAGGCGATCATCGCGGCGTTGTCGGTGCACAGCGCCAGCGGTGGCGCCACCAGCCGGACGCCCGCCTTGGCGGCTTCGGCCTCCAGCGCGGCGCGGATCGTGCGATTGGCCGCGACGCCGCCGGCCACCGCGAGGACGGGATCGGCAAGCTCTGGAAAGCTTTCGCGAAACCGTGCCAGCGCCCGGCCAATGCGATCGCCGAGACTGTCGGCGGCGGCCGCCTGGAAGCTGGCGCAGAGATCGGCGACGTCCTTGCTCGACAGGGGCGAGGCGGCCTCGGCGGCGAGCCGCACCGCGGTCTTGAGGCCGGAGAAGGAAAAGTCGAGCCGGGCTTCGCCCTTCAGCGGTCGGGGCAAGGCGAATCGCTTCGGGTCGCCGCCTTCGGCCGTCCGCTCGACATTCGGGCCGCCGGGATGGGGAAGCCGCAACAGCTTCGCCGTCTTGTCGAAGGCCTCGCCCAGCGCGTCGTCGATCGTCGTTCCCCACCGCTCGTAATCGCCCAACGCCCGGACCAGGACGATCTGGCTGTGCCCGCCCGAGACCAGCAGCAGGAGGTAAGGGTAGGCGAGGCGGTCGGTCAGCCGCGGGGTGAGAGCGTGACCTTCGAGGTGATTCACCGCGATGAAGGGCAGGCCTCTGGCGGCGGCGATCGCCTTGCCGGTCATTGCGCCGACGATCAGGCCGCCGACCAGGCCGGGGCCGGCGGTGGCGGCGACCGCGGACAGATCGCCGAAGCCTGTGTTCGCATCCGCCATCGCCGCCCGAACGATGCCGTCGAGCGCCTCGACATGGGCACGCGCGGCGATCTCCGGCACGACGCCGCCGAACGCGGCGTGCTCCTCGACCTGGGACAGAACGACGTTCGACAGGATCGCCGGTGCGCCCGACGCGTCGCGGCCGACGATGGACGCGGCGGTCTCGTCGCAGCTCGTCTCGATGCCGAGGATCAGCGTGCCATTCATGGGGCTTCCTTTCGAGCGGTTCTTCTACCGCCTTCGCCGCAAGATGGAAGAGCGCCGCCGCCGGCTCGCCGCTGCCATTGATTTCGGCGGGACCGATCCCCTATGCAAGGGCACGATCATGCCGGCCGACGCCGGGGCGATGCAACGACAGGGGCATCTATGGGGACGAACGACATTATCCGCATCGGGACACGTGGCAGCCAGCTGGCGTTGGCCCAGGCCAGCGAGGTGCGGGCGCGGCTGATGGCCGCCCATGATCTGCCCGAGGACGCTTTCGCGATCGCGGTGATTTCGACCTCCGGCGATCGCATTCTCGATCGGCCGCTGTCGGAGGTCGGCGGCAAGGGCCTGTTCACCAAGGAGATCGAGGCCGCGCTGCTGGAGGATCGGATCGATCTCGCCGCCCATTCGTCCAAGGACATGGCGACAGCGATTCCGGACGGCCTGAGGATATCGGCGTTCCTGCCGCGTGAGGACGTGCGCGACGCCTTCATCGGGCGAAGCGGCCGCACGATCGCCGATCTGCCGCAGGGCGCGACGGTCGGCTCCGCCTCGCTGCGGCGCCAGGCGCTGCTGAAACGGCTGCGGCCGGACCTCAACATCATCAATTTTCGCGGCAACGTCCAAAGCCGCCTGCGCAAGCTCGGGGAAGGCCAGGTCGACGCGACGCTGCTGGCGCTGGCAGGCCTCAACCGCATGGACATGAGCGACGTCGCCACCGACATTCTCGACGTCGCGGCGTTTCCGCCGGCGCCGGGTCAGGGCGCGATCTGCATCGAAAGCCGGATCGGCGATGCAAGGATCGACACGCTGGTCGCGGCGATCGCGCATGCCGAGACGACCGACGCATTGACCGCCGAACGCGCCTTCCTCGCCGAACTCGACGGTTCCTGCCGGACGCCGATCGCCGCGCATGCGACGCGCCATGACGACGGCACGCTGACCCTGCACGGCATGATCCTGACGCCGGATGGCGTCGGGATGCACGAAACCCGGCGCGGCGGCGTCGTTGCGGATGCCGAGGCCATCGGGCGGCTGGCCGGGCGCGACGTCCTTGAGGCGGCTGGACCCGGTTTCTTCGACGGCTGGGCGACGTGAACGGCCGCGAGCGAACGCAAGGTCCGCGATGGCGCGCGTCCTGATCCTGCGCGAGCGCGACGAAGCGAGGCGCACCGCCGAAGCGCTCGAAGCGCGGGGCCACCAGCCGCTGATCCTGCCGCTGGAAGCGGCGCGACCGCTCGACCAAGAGCCGCCGCAGGGAGCGTTCGCCGGCTACGCCGTCACCAGCGCCCGGGCCGTGCCGGCCCTCGCCCGGCATTTTCCCGCCGATCCGCGGCCGGTCTTCGCGGTCGGCGAGCGAACTGGCAAGGCGGCGCGCGGGGCGGGCTTTCCAGACGTGCGGGTTGCCGGCGGGACAGCGCCCGACATCGCACGCCTCGCCGATGCCGCCGGTCTTTCCGTCGAGACCGCGCTGCTTTACGCTGCGGGCAAAACGCGGACCGGCACGCTGGAGGAGGCATTCGACGCGGCGGCGATCCCCTACGCCGTCTGGGAGGTCTATGAGATGATCCGGCTCGCACCGGACGAAGCGGCGGTCGCTTCCGTGCTCGGCGGCGCGGCGCCGGACGCCGTATTCGTGCTTTCGGCGGGGCAGGCGGAAGCATTTTGCGGGCTCGCGGAGCGGCTGCCGACGCTGTTCCAACCGATGCCCGCCGTCCTCGCTCTGTCGCGGCGAATCGCCGAGGCGCTGTCGCCCGTGCTTCGCCGCGATGCGATAATTTCTTCCGATGCCCGGCTTGCTTCGCTTTTCGAATGCATCGACTAACCTAGTTTGATCGTTGGAACGAGACGATGCTTGCACGGCCCGCACGAATGAAGGACGAATACGCCTCGATTGAGTGCGGCGCGCGGAACGGGCGATCCCACGCGCCGAAGCCAGCAGAAATGGAGCAAACGCGATGACCAACCGTCCCCGGCGGTCGAAGCCGAAGCAGACGCGTGGGCAAACGATCGATCTCAAAGCGGAAAAGAGCACTGTGACTGACGGCGACAAGACAACGAATACCGAGGCACAGACCGTGGCGACATCGGGCGGCGGCACCAGTACGCCTGCGACGACGACGGCGCAGCCGACCGTTCCGGCGTCCGCGGAGCGAGCTGGCGCGACATCGCCCGTCGTGTCGAGCGCGGCGGCCTCTGCACCGTCCAAGCCAAGCGACGCGAAGCCGGCGCCCAGTGCGTCGGCCGCGTCCACGCCGTCTACGAAAGAGGACGTCAAGGCCGGGGCTGCGACGGGCGGAGCGCTTGCATCGTCATCCGCCAAGCCGGCCGTAGCCAGCGGCGCGCCGGGATCGGTGCCCGCTACGCCAGCGGGGTCGCCGCCCGTCGTCGGAGGCGGGAAGCCTCCCGTCGCCTCGCCCAGCGCAGCGACCAAGCCGGGCATGGCCACTACGAGCACGAGCGCTTCGAACGCAAAGTCCGGCGACGCCAAGACGACGCCGTCGTCCTTGGCGGCGCCCTCGTCTGCCATCAAGTCCGGGCCTACTGACACGAGCCGGCCTTCGTCGAATCCCGCAAGCACGTCCGCCACGACGGCCACGTCGGCCTCGACCGCGCCCGCGCGGCCGCCGGCGTCGCCCGCGACGGGCACCGGCTCTTCGAGAAGCGCCGCGCCGGCCAGCTCTTCTGGGACCGGCTTCGGCGGCGCTCTGGCAGCCGGCATCATCGGAGCGATCCTGGCTTTGGGTGGCGCGGCGGCGTTGCAGGCGGGCGGCTATCTGCCCGCGCTCGGCGGCGTGCAGGAGACCGGCGAAGTTGCGGCAAGCGCCGAACAGCTCGATGCTTTGAGCGGCGAGGTCGCAGCCTTGCGCGACCAGGTGCAAAGCGCGCCCGCCGCACCGGCTGAAAATGGCGCGGCGGCGGAACAATTGACGGCGCTCGGTCAGCGGATCGAGACGCTCGAAACCTCCGCGTCCACCGCCGGAGCGGAGGCGACCGCGGGACTGCAGCAGGCCGGCGAGACCGCGGTGGCGGCACAACAGACCGCCACGGCTGCGCAAGAGACCGCCGCAGCCGCGCAAGAGACCGCTAACGCGGCGCAACAGGCCGCGACCGCCGCGCAGCAATCGGCGACGCAGGCCAATGAGGCCGCAACGGCGACGCAACAGGCTGCGGAGCAGGCAAGCGCGAAGGTCGATGAGGCCGCCGCCCAGTTCGAGAGCCGGATCGCCGGAATGGAAGCGAACAACCGCCGCGCTGACGGGGCGCTTGCGGCGGCGAATTTGAAATCCGCCATCGACCAAGGCGGGCCGTTCATGAGCCAGCTCGAAACCTATGCCGAGGCCACGGGCGCCGGCGCCGCGACCGAGGATTTGCGGGCGTTCGCGGCCGACGGCGTGCCGTCGAAGCAGGCATTGGCCGCCGAGTGGCCGGCGGTCGAGGACAAGATCGCCGAAAGCCTGCGGCCAGCGCAGCCCGACGCGCCGGTGCAGGAGCAACTGCTGTCGGGGTTGCGCTCCCTCGTCCAGGTGCGACCTGCCGGCCCCGCCCCGGCGGAAGCCAAGGGGCCGGATGCCGTGCTCTCGCGGCTTAACGCGGCCATCGAGAGTGGCGACCTCGCCGGATGGCAATCCGAATGGCAGACGCTGCCCCAGGCGGGACAGGACGTCAGCCAAGACTTCGCGAGCCGCGTGGCGGCGCGGCTAACGGCGGACCGCGTCGTTGCCGAGGCGCTGTCCTCGGCGCTTGCCCCGGCGCCGGCGGGCGGAGCCGATAGCCAGCCACCGGTTGACCAGCCGACCGGCCAAGCCAACCAGGGCTAAGGAATTAACATGCTGCGAATCCTCGCCTTCTTTCTCATCGTTTTGGCCGCCGGCATCGGTTTTTCCTGGCTGGCGGACAATCCCGGCCAAGTGACCTTCGTCTGGCAGGGGCAGAATGTCGAAACTAGCCTGATGATGTTCCTGATCGCGCTCGGTGCGCTGATCGCCGCAATTCTCCTCGTCGTCTGGCTGGTCGGGGCCTTCTTCAAGACGCCGGGTGCTATCGGCAGCTGGTGGAGCACCCGCAAGCGCGATCGCGGCTACCATGCGCTGTCGGCCGGCATCCTGGCCGCCGGTGCTGGCGACGCGATCGAGGCGCGGCGTATGACCAAGCGCAGCGAAAAGCTGCTGGACACACGCAAGGAGCCGCTGATTCGATTCCTCGACGCCCAGACGGCGATGATCGAGGGTGACCACGCGCGGGCGCGGGGCGCCTTCGAGCAGATGGAGCGCGACCCCGAGACGCGCTTGCTCGCGCTGCGCGGCCTGTTCCTGGAGGCCGAGCGCGTCGGTGACGAGGGTGCGGCCCGCCATTATGCCGAGCGAGCGGTGCGGATCGCGCCGCATGTGCCCTGGGCCGGCGGTGCCGTTCTGGAAGCCAAGTCGCTTGCCGGCGAATGGGACGGGGCGCTCGATATTCTCGAGGCGCAGAAGAATACCCGCCTGATCGACCGGGATGAATCCAAGCGGCTGCGCGCGGTGCTTCTGACCGCCAAGGCGATGACCGTCGCCGAAAGCGATCCGTCGGCTGCCAAGGCCGCCGGTATCGAGGCGCAGAAGCTCGCGCCTGAGCTGACCCCAGCCGCCCTGGTGGCGGCGGAAGCGCTATTCCGGCTCGGCGACCTTCGGCGCGGCGCCAAGATCCTCGAATCCAGCTGGACGCACGCCCCCCATCCGGACATCGCCGAGGCTTATGTACGCGCGCGGCCTGGCGACTCCGCCGAGGACCGGCTGAAGCGGGCGCGTAAGCTGCACGGTCTGCGTCCCGGTAATTTCGAGGCGGAGATGTGTCTCGCCCGCGCCGCGCTCGACGCCGGCGACTTCGCGCTGGCGCGCAAGTCGGCGCTCGCGGCCGTCGAGGCGGAGCCGCGCGAAAGCGGTTACCTGCTGCTCGCCGACATCGAGGAAGAAGACACCGGCGAGGTGGGCCGGGTGCGCGAATGGCTGACCAAGGCGATCCGCGCGGAGCGCGATCCGGCGTGGACAGCCGATGGCTACGTGTCGAAGGTCTGGGCGCCGACATCGCCGGTGACCGGGCGGCTCGACGCCTTCCGCTGGAAGGTGCCGGTGGAGCACATGGGTGGCGAAGGCCGGCTCATCGAAGCCGATACGGGCCGCGATGCCCAGACCATCGAGGTGACCGAAATTCCGGCGGCTGAGCCGAAGCGCACCGACAAGGCGGTGGACGCACTGGCCACGTCGATCGAGGCCGGAAAGAGCGGAGACGGCTCAGCTTCCGCGCCCAAACAGCCGAGTGCTGCGGCGACGCCCAGCGGTCCGCAGAAAACCGAAACATCGTCGGGAAGCGGTGCGCCGGATCAATCCAAGCCGGAACCCGCGAAGGTCGCGGATGCCTCCGCCGGCGGCAAGAACAAGCCGGATGGCGACAAGCCTGCGGAACGCGACGCCGCGCCAACCAGCGAGGACCGCAAGGAGGCTCGCTTCGCTTGACCGAGTCGATCCATCAACCGGGCGCGGCGTGAGATGATGTTCGAGGCGTTTCGGGATTTCCTGCAGACGATCGGCAGAGACGAGACGGCGCGAGATGCGGCGGGCGCTGACGATTTACGGGTCGCGACCGCAGCGCTTTTGTTCCACATCATCGGCGCCGACGGCATCGTCACGAAGGAAGAGCGGGAAAAAACGCGGGCGGTGCTGGCGCAGGAGTTCGGGCTCGACCCGGCCGCGGCGGACAGGATCGCCGAGGCCGGTCGCGAGGCGGATGCCGGGGCCGTCGATCTCTATCAGTTCACCTCGGTCCTCAATGCGCGGCTGGAGGCGGAGCACCGGGTTCGTTTCGTCGAGATGCTGTGGGAGGTAACCTACGCCGACGGCGAGGTGCATGAACTCGAGGACAATCTGATCTGGCGCATTTCCGACCTTCTCGGGGTTTCGACGCGGGACCGGATGCTGATGAAGCGGGAGGCGGCGGACAGGAGCGGGCTTTCCGACTGATGGCCTATTACGACAAGCGCGAACAGGATGCTGCCGAAACGGTCCGTCATGCGGCGGCGGAACACCGCTACAGCCTCGACGGCGCGGACGAGCGCCCGATTCTGATCGTCCTGCATCAGGAAAGTTCGACGCCCGGCCGCGTCGGGCAATTGCTTGAGGCGCACGGCGTCACGCTCGACATCCGCCGGCCGGTGATGGGCGATCCGCTGCCGGAGACCCTGGACGGGCATGGCGGCGCCATCGTCTTCGGGGGGCCGCCCAGCGCCAACGATACCGATGCGCATCTCATTCGGGAGATCGATTGGCTCAAGGTGCCATTGGCCGAGGAGCGACCGTTTCTCGGTATCTGCCTCGGCGCGCAGATGCTCGCCAAGCATCTTGGTGCACCGATCGCCAGCCATCCGCATGGTTTTGCCGAGGTCGGCTATTACCCGATCCAGCCGACCACCGAGGGGCGGATGCTGATGCCACACTGGCCGGACATGGTCTATCAATGGCATCGGGAGGGCTTCGACCTGCCGCATGGCGCGAAACGTCTGGCCAAGGGCGACTGGTATCCGAACCAGGCGTTCAGCTATGGCAAGGCCGCCTACGGGGTGCAGTTCCATGCGGAACTGACGCTCGCCATGATGCACCGCTGGACGACGCGCGGGCATGAACGGCTGAAGCTGCCGGGCGCGCAGGGGCGGCGTCAGCACTTCGACGGGCGGGCGATCTACGACGCGCCGATCCGGCGCTGGCTGGAAGAATTCCTCGCCAGGATTTTCGGGGCGCGGGTGGAGGAGTGAGACCGGATCATGCCATCCAGCACGACGCTCACCACCATCGGCTTCGATGCCGACGACACGCTCTGGCACAATGAACGGTTCTTCCAGCTGACCGAGGCTCGGTTTCGCGAGATGCTCGCGGACCATGCGACGGGTGAGGTCGTGTCCAGCCGGCTGCTCGATGCCGAACGCCGCAACCTTGCCCGTTACGGCTTCGGTATCAAAGGCTTTGTCCTGTCGATGATCGAGACCGCTCTTGATGTCACTGGCGACAACGCCTCGCCGGCGATCGTGCGCCAGATCATCGACGCCGGCCGGGAGATGCTGGAGCATCCGGTCGAGACGCTGCCGGAGGCTCAGGAGACGCTGGAAGCGCTCGCCGGGCGCTACCGGCTGGTGCTGATCACCAAGGGCGATCTGTTCGACCAGGAAAGGAAGCTCGCCGCCTCCGGACTCGGCGACTTCTTCGACGCGGTCGAGATCGTCAGCGACAAATCGGCGGCGACCTACGAACGGATTTTCGCGCGCCACGGCGACGGGCCGGCGCGGGCGATGATGGTCGGCAATTCGCTGAAATCGGACGTCCTGCCGGCGCTCGCCGCGGGCAGCTACGGCGTGCACGTGCCGCATGATCTGACCTGGGCGCTGGAACGCGCCGAGGCGCCGGCGGACGACCCGCGCTTTCGCCGCATCGAGCGGCTCGGCGAAGTGGCGGGGCTGATTGGGGCGCTCGGCTGAACCTCTTCGGCGGGCAGAGGTGTCAGTCCCGTCCGGCGAGATGGCGAACCTGGCGGAGTTCCGGAAACATCCAGGCCCAGAGGCCGGTGACGCCCACGGTCGCGGCACCGCCTAGGACCACGGCCGGCACCGCGCCGATCCAGAACGCCATGACCCCGGCGCGGAATTCGCCGAGTTCGTTGGAGGCGCCAAGGAACACCATGTTGACGGCGTTGACCCGGCCGCGCACCGCGTCCGGCGTCCACAGCTGCAGCAAGGTCTCGCGGACATAGACGCTGATCATGTCGGAGGCGCCCATCAGCACGAGCGCGACGATCGCCAGCCAGGGGACGGTGGCGAGGCCGAAGACCACCGTGAAGGCGCCGAACAGGCCGACAAAGGCGAACATGATCGCGCCGGCATTGTCCTTGACGGGATGGGCGGCCAGCCAGACCGCCATGGCGACGGCGCCGATGCCGGGCGCGGCGCGCAATAAGCCAAGGCCCCAGGGGCCGACCTCCAGCACGTCGCGGGCATAGACCGGCATCAGCGCCACCGCGCCGCCCATGAGCACCGCGAAGAGGTCGAGCGAGATGGCACCGAGCACCACTTTTTCCGACCAGATGTAGCGGAATCCGGCGACGACGGTCTCAAAGCTCGCCGGCTCGGAAACGCGCTTGCGGGCGGGCGCGCGGATCGACATCACCAGCGTCGCGGCGCCGAGAAAGAGCGCGAGGCCGGTGGCATAGGCGGCGAGCGGCGAGACGCCGTAGAGGAGGCCGCCGGCGACCGGGCCGACGATCGCCGCGATCTGCCAGGAGGAGGAGTTCCAGGCAATGGCGTTGGCGAGTTCCTGCCGGGTCACGAGATTGACCACGAGTGACTGCGAGGACGGGCCGAAGAAGGCGCGGGCGATACCGAAGCCGACGAGGACGGCGAAGACCGGCAGCGGCGAGGCGAGGCCGTGCCACGTCAGCAGTAGCAGGGCGAGTGCCCCGATCGCCTCGACAAAAATGGCCAGTCCCATGATCAGCCGCCGCGAAAACCGGTCGGCCGCCGCCCCCGTGACGAGAACCAGAAGAAGCGCAGGCAGGAACTGGCAAAGGCCTATAATGCCGAGATCCAGCGGGTTGCGGGTCAGATCGTAGATCTGCCAGCCGACCGACACGATGACGATCTGGATGGCGAAGGTGGAGAAAAAGCGGGCGAGCCAGTAGCGCAGGAAGCGGGGATTGCGGAAGGCGGCGAAGCGGTCGTCGTCCGGAATGGCGCTCCCGTCGGAGGCGGGTTGCGCGCCGGCCTCGGCTTCCACGTCCTGGGTCACGACCGCACCTGCCATGGCTCAGCCCGAACCGTCGGGCGCGTCATACCAGGCTTACGGGGCGTCCTGGACAAGCATGAGACTGGCTGGTGGAGCTGAGCGGGATCGAACCGCTGACCTCGTCATTGCGAACGACGCGCTCTCCCAACTGAGCTACAGCCCCGTCCACCATTGCGTTCGCGATATAGGGTGCGGGGCTCGGCGGTGTCAACGGGCAATCGGCGGCGCCGTCGTGACTTGGCGCCGCCGTCGCCGGCTTGCGATTTCAAGGGGCGATGGCTACATCGGGGCACGTCGTCGCAAAGGTCCGGATATTCATGCTCGCAGTCACCTATGTTCTTTATCAGGCGCTCAACCTGTATTGGTGGATCGTCATCGCATCGGCGATCCTCTCCTGGCTCTACGCCTTCAACATCGTCAATCCGGGCAACCCCTTCGTCGATTCGGTTGGGCGCTTCCTGTGGCAGCTGACCGAGCCGGTCTATCGGCGCATCCGCAAGGTGCTGCCCGATCTCGGCGGCATCGACCTGTCGCCGCTGGTCGTGCTGTTCGGGATCATGTTCCTGCAGTATCTGCTGGTCTATTATGTCAACCCGGCGATTTACAGCGTCGGCGTCTGAGCCGGTCGCGCGACTGTCGGCTGTGGCCGAGCCGGGCCTCTGGCGCGTCGTCGATGACGGCGTGCTCGTGCAGGTCAGGCTGACGCCGAAATCCTCGGTCGACCGAATCGACGGACGGGAAGCGGGTGCGGAAGGGCGTTTGCATCTACGCGCCCGGGTCCGGGCGGTGCCGGAGGACGGCAAGGCGAACAAGGCGTTGACGGCCATGCTGGCGAAACATCTTGGGGTGCCGAAATCGGCCGTTACCGTGGTCGCCGGTCACACATCACGCGCGAAGACATTGCGGATCGAGGGCGATCTGCTGGTGCTGGTCGCCGCGCTTGAGGCACTCTGAAGGATCACCATCCCCATCGTACTGCGGACGCAAAAACGCCGCCCGTCCGTTGTTCACGGCGGCGGCGCTCAAGCGGTATCTCGTCGGATCGCCGGCCCGGAAGGCGTAGCGGTCCGATGCTCGATCAAAGCGTTACAGCGTCCTTTGTGCGTCCGAAAGGACGCACGCCGCATTAGCGGCCGAAGCGAACAGCGCGCGCGATGTCGGCACGGCCTACGCCGATGTCGGACAGGGCGCGGTCGTCCATCATGGACAACTGGCGAATGTCGTTGCGCTGGTTGCGGTAAGCCTGCAGGCGGCTGGTGAGATGGCGAAACATGGTTCTGTCCAGACAGGTCGTTGCGATGACCCAGACATAGTATATTGCGTTGCACAAGAGCAGGGCATTAAATTGCAAATCTCGTGTGCAAACTGCGCATGACAAAGGCACCCGGCTGTTTACCGGATATCAATCGTTCATGAAATGGGCACACTTTGTTCGCGGAAGGTTGCGGCTATGCGAGCGGCGCTCGCGCGCCGCCCGCCCGGTTTCGCTTAGGCCTTGGTCTGCTTCTCGCGTTCGATGGCTTCCGTGATCAGGGTGCGCGCCTTGTCGCTATCGCCCCAATCGCCGATCTTCACCCACTTGCCGGGTTCCAGATCCTTGTAGTGCTCGAAGAAATGCTCGACCTGCTGCAGGGTGATCTCCGGCAGGTCCTTGTATTCCGTGACCATCTCGAAACGGCGGGTGATGTGCGGCGAGGGCACGGCGATGATCTTCTCGTCCTGGCCCTTGTTGTCTTCCATGACCAGAACGCCGATCGGCCGGCAGTTGATGACGCAGCCGGGAAACAGCGGACGGGTGTTGCAGATCAGGACGTCGATCGGATCGCCATCGTCGGACAGCGTGTGCGGCACGAAGCCATAATTCCCCGGATAGGTCATCGGCGTGTAGAGGAACCGGTCGACGACGAGGCAACCGGCCTCCTTGTCCATCTCGTATTTGATCGGATGGCCGCCCAGCGGCACCTCGATGATGACGTTGATATCGTCCGGAGGGGTGTTGCCGATGGCGATCGCATCGATGCGCATGATCTGTCCTCTTCACTGTCTCGGGCCGGCCGGTCGGCGCGTCAGGAGAACCGACGGCGTGAACGCCGGGATTGGCTTGCCAAAGCGCGGGGAAATCTCGATCTGGGGCGCCTTGGGGATTGCCCGATGCTCTAGCCGCTCCCGGAGGGCGGTGCAACAAACCCGTGCAATCGCCTTGATGACCGCCCGTTATCGGGGCCAGACGAAGGCGATCTTGCCGAGGTTGCGGCCCTCGAACACTTCGCTGCCCTCGGCGACATCGGCGCCGCCAAGTCGCGCATAGAAGTCGACGGCCTGGTGATTGTCCGCGAGCGCCCAGACCACCAGACCGGTCAGGCGGCGGTCGGCCAGCAGGCCTCTGGCCGCCTTGAACAGGCGCCCGCCGAAGCCCAGCCCCTGATATTCCGGTCGGATGTAGAGTTCGTAGATCTCGCCCTCGGCCTTGATCGCCTCGGCGCGGTTGTCCCCGAGCGTGGCATAGCCGATCGTTTCGCCGGCGAACTCGACCACCAGGATCGCCGCACCGCTGCGGATCGCCCGTGCCCACCAGGCTTGGTGGCGCCGTCCGATCATCCGGGAGAGACTATGGTGGGGGATCAAGCCGGCATAGGCGCCGCGCCATGCCGCCTCATGCACCGCCGCCAGCGCCGCGGTGTCACGCGGTTCGGCTAAGCGAGTTTCGGCGACAATCGTGTTCATCGGATATTAACCATAAACCGTCTCGACCGATCCGTCTCGTTCGCCGGTTCATATTTCCGCTGATCGTCCGCGAACATCAATCGCGCCGCGGCGTTGCCGACGCGGTCGCCCGGTTTGTCCCCGGCTTTTTGAGTTTGGCGGAGGAGGCGTCCGACCTATCGCAGCGGACGACAGCACTGACTCGAATGACCGATTGGAGAGCGCCTCACTTTCGGTCGAGGACCCCGTGCGCCAGAGCGCGCTGGATACCGGCGATGTCGGCGCGGCGCGATAATTGACGCAACAGCGGCGGCTGTCCGCTCATCCACAGCGTCAGTTCGGAATCGGCGTCGAAATTGCCGGCCGTCTCGATCGCGAACATGGTGATCGAGCGATAGGGGATCGTTTGGATATGCCGTTTGCGGCCGGTCATGCCCTGCTTGTCGACGATGATCAGGCGAAGATCGGTAAACACGAACAGATCGCGGACGACTCGAAACGCCAAATCAACGTCTTCGTCAGCCAGCAGCATCGGGTCGAGGTCGCTCCGCACCTCGTCGATATCGGCGTCGCTGGTCAGTCCCATGATACCGGAAAGAAGACCCATTTCCCCACTCGCTTTTCGTTGTCGTTATCTTGGGTGACTGGATAGCGATCCCGCGCCCGCTGTCCACAACCGTGCGTCGAGGGTGCCGACATCCGCCGATGATGGATAAGAAAAGCTTACGCCGACGACAGAATTTGAAAGTATGTCTATAGGGGAGGGAGGGGTACGATCGAGAAAAACCGGCGAAGACGTGTGCGAACGCACGCGATCCCGGTTTATGGGAGGTCATCTTGAAGCACGGTATCCGACATCTGTTCATCCCCGGCCCGACCAACGTTCCCGAGCGCGTCCGTCGCGCCATGAACGTGCCGATGGAGGATCAGCGCTCCCCGGACTTGCCCGAACTGACCTTGCCGCTGTTCCGCGACCTGAAGAAGGTCTTTCAAAACAAGGACGGCCGCGTCTTCATGTACCCCTCCTCGGGGACGGGCGCCTGGGAGGCGGCTATCCAGAACACGCTCGCGCGCGGCGACAAAGTGCTGATGTCGCGCTTCGGCCAGTTCTCGCATCTGTGGGTGGATATGGCGATCCGCCTCGGCCTCGACGTGACGGCGATCGACGTCCAATGGGGCGCCGGCGTGCCATTGGACGAATACGAGCGCGTCATCGCCGCCGACAAGGCGCACGAGATCAGGGCAGTCTTCGCCACCCAGAACGAAACGGCGACCGGCGTGGCCTCGGACATCGCCGGGCTCCGCAAGCTGCTCGACGCCCATTCGCACCCTGCGCTGATCTTCGTCGACGGCGTCTCGTCGATCGCCTCGATCGATTTTCGCCAGGACCAATGGGGCGTCGATCTGGCCGTCGCCGGCTCGCAGAAGGGCTTCATGCTACCGGCCGGACTGTCGTTCCTGTCGGTATCGGAAAAAGCCATGGCCGCGTATCGGGACAACCGCCCGAAGATGGAGCGGTGCTACTTCTCCTTCGCCGACATGATCGCGACCAACGATCAGGGCTATTTCCCCTATACGCCGCCGACGCAGTTCTTCCACGGGCTAAGGGTCGCGCTCGACATGCTGTTCGAGGAAGGGCTCGACAATGTCTTCGCCCGCCATCACCGGCTGGCCGAAGGCGTCCGGCGCGGTGTCGCCGGCATGGGGCTGAAGCTTCAGGCGGTGGCGCCGCAATGGTATTCGGACACGGTCTCGGCCATTCGCGTGCCGGAGGGCGTCGATGCCAACGCGGTGCTCAAGATCGCCTATGAGCGCTACGAAACCTCATTCGGCAGCGGGCTCGCGCAATTATCGGGCAAGGTGTTCCGCATCGGTCATCTCGGTGATCTCAATGCGGGGATGTGCCTGACCGCGCTGAGCATTGCCGAGATGGCGCTGGTCGACGCCGGCGCACGGATCGAACTGGGATCGGGGGTCGCGGCGGCGCAGGATTATTACCGCGGCGAGGCGTCCGAGGCGGCCGGCTCGCAGGTGGCGGCCGCGTAACCCATTCGATCGCGCGATCTCCCAAATCGTGCCGACGAAAAACGGGTGCCCGCGAAAGCAGGCACCCGTTTTTTCGTCAGCAGAGAGGACGGCTTGGTCTTAAGCGCCTGGCGATCAGGCCGCCTTGCGGCTCTTGTCGAAGCGCTTGCGCTCGTTCGAGTCGAGATAGATCTTGCGCAGCCGGATCGTCTTCGGCGTCACCTCGACCAGCTCGTCGTCCTGAATCCAGGACAGCGCCCGGTCCAGCGTCATGCGGATCGGCGGCGTCAGCTTGATCGCTTCGTCCTTGCCGGAAGCGCGCATGTTGGTCAGCTTCTTGCCCTTGAGAACGTTCACTTCCAGATCGTTCTCACGGGTGTGGATGCCGATAATCATGCCGGCATAGACCTTGACGCCGGCATCGATGACCATCGGGCCGCGATCTTCCAGGTTGAACATGGCGAAGGCGACGCTCTCGCCAGTGTCGTTGGAGATCAGGACGCCGGTGTTGCGGCCGGGAAGCGTGCCCTTGAAGGGCGCGTAGGAATGGAACAGGCGGTTCATGATCGCCGTGCCGCGGGTGTCGGTCAACAGCTCCGACTGATAGCCGATGAGGCCGCGCGTCGGGGCGTGGAACACCAGACGCTGGCGGTCGCCACCGGAGGGGCGCAGCTCGATCATCTCGGCTTTGCGCTCGCTCATCTTCTGGACGACGATGCCGGAATGCTCCTCGTCGACGTCGATGACGACTTCCTCGATTGGCTCCAGGGTTTCGCCGTTCTCGCCCTCTTTCATGACGACGCGCGGACGCGAGATCCCGAGCTCGAAACCCTCGCGGCGCATCGTCTCGATCAGCACGGCGAGCTGCAGCTCGCCGCGACCGGAGACGTAGAAGGAATCCTTGTCGTCCGCCTCGTCGATCTTCAGCGCGACATTGCCTTCGGCCTCCTTCAGGAGACGGTCGCGGATGATGCG
Organism: Aurantimonas sp. C2-5-R2; assembly: GCF_036549495.1. Classification (NCBI taxonomy): domain Bacteria; kingdom Pseudomonadati; phylum Pseudomonadota; class Alphaproteobacteria; order Hyphomicrobiales; family Aurantimonadaceae; genus Aurantimonas; species Aurantimonas sp. C2-5-R2. The sequence goes on along the minus strand of NZ_JAZHLJ010000005.1, from coordinate 93,935 downwards.
GCTCGTCACCTTGTCGCCCTCGGTGCCGGCGAGCGGGGAATCGTTGACGATGAAGGACATCGTCACCGTCGGCGGATCGATCGGTTGCGCGTGCAGCGGCTCGGTGACCGCCGGGTCGCAGAAGGTGTCGGCGACCGTGCCCTTGGACAGGCCGGCGATCGCGACGATGTCGCCCGCCTCGGCAAATTCGAGCGGCACCCGCTCAAGGCCGCGGAAGGCAAGGATTTTCGAGATGCGGCCGGTTTCCAGCAGCTTGCCGTCGCCATGCAGCACCTTGACCGCTTGGTTTGGCTTGATCGAGCCCGACTGGATGCGACCGGTGATCAGCCGGCCGAGGAAGGGGTTCGCCTCCAGGATCGTGCCGATCATCTTGAACGGCTCATCCTTGCTGGCGGTGTCCGGCTCTGGGACATGCTTGAGGATCAAATCGAACAGCGGCTCGAGGCCCTTGTCCTGCGGGCCTTCCGGCTCCTCGGCCATCCAGCCGCCACGGCCCGAGCCGTACAGCACCGGGAAGTCGAGCTGCTCTTCGGTGGCGTCGAGCGCGACGAACAGGTCGAAGATCTCGTTGAGCACTTCCTGATGGCGCTCGTCGGAGCGGTCGATCTTGTTGATTGCCACGATCGGCTTCAATCCGACCTTGAGCGCCTTGCCGAGTACGAATTTCGTCTGTGGCATCGGGCCTTCCGACGCGTCGACCAGGATGACGGCGCCATCGACCATGTTGAGGATACGCTCCACCTCGCCGCCGAAATCGGCGTGGCCCGGCGTATCGACGATGTTGATGCGGGTATCCTTCCACTCGACCGAAGTCGCCTTGGCCAGGATGGTGATGCCGCGCTCCTTCTCCAGATCGTTGGAGTCCATCGCACGGTCTTCCTGGCGCTGGTTCTCGCGGAATGAGCCGGATTGGGCCAGCAGCTTGTCGACGAGAGTCGTCTTGCCATGGTCGACGTGCGCGATAATCGCGATGTTGCGGAGCTTCATGATTGTCACCGGAAACAAGTTAAGGCCGCGGCCGACACCTCAAATGTCCGCCCGGCGCTGATCTGGACGCCCTCCTACAGCATTTTGTGCAATTGCGAAAGATGCCAATGCCGGAAAGGCGACTTGGCCTTTACCGACCGCCACGATTTCCGCCGGCGGTCGACCCTGGCCTCAACCATGGACCAGCCGCGCCGGCGGGGCCGGTTCATCGCGAAGGCCCGCGGCGAGGAGGCCTCCGACATAGCGGTCGAGTAGCGCCGGCTCCATGAAGTGTAGGGCGTCCCGCACGGTGGCGGCGGTGACGTCCGGTCTGATCGCGAGGAAAGCCAGAAGGGCGCGGCGTGCGTCCTCCATCTCGCCGGCCGACGCCAGAAAGGTCGCCAGGTCACGTAGCGGCCAGGTCATCCCGGGCTTTTCAGCCAGCGCCCGTCGTGTCCAGCGGGCCGCTTCCGCCGGCCGGCCAGCGGCAAAATGCGACAGACCCATTCCCACGATCGAATTGAAGCTGAAGGGGTCGCGGGGCGATAGCCGCATCGAGCGCTCGAAACAGGCGAACGCTTCCTCCGCCCGGCCGGCATAAACGCGCGCGAAACCCCGGCGGGTCCACGCCCAGGCATGATTGCCGTCGATGTCGAGCGCCCGGTCGATCAGCGCGTTGGCCCGGTCCAGCGCGCCGTCGGTCAGCATGATCGCGGTGGCGGCGGCGGTCAGCGCCAGCGGGTCGTCGTCGATCTGTCCCGCCGTGGCTTCCAGATGCGCGCGTCCGGCGGCGCGTTCGACGGCAAAATCCTCCGACCAGTTGTAGACGATGTGCTGGGCGTGCGCCCAGGCGCAGATGGCCGCTGCCCGGCCGTTGCCGGGCTCCAGCGTCAGCGCTTCGCCGAGCAGCGCGATGGCACGTGTGTTCTCCTCCCGCCGATGCGCCCACAAATGCGGCAGCGCCCGCATGACGAGGTCGTAGGCGACGAGACTCTCCGGCGCCTTGCGACGGGAGCGCTCGACCTCGGCCTGGCGGATCGTCGGATGCAGCGCCCCGGTGACCAGTTCAGCGATGTTGTCCTGCACCTCGAACACGTCGGCGATCTCCGCCTCGATCCGGTCGCTCCATATCTGCATGGCGGTCTCGCCGTCGACGAGGCGTAGCGAGACGCGCATCCGCTCCCCGGCAAACCGCACGCTGCCTTCAAGGAGGTAGCGGACACCGAGCTCGGTGGCGATGGCCCGCACGTCGAGTGACCGTCCCTGATAGGCGTAGGCCGAGTGCCGGGCAATGACGAGGAATTCCCGGACCCGGGACAGGCTGGCGGTGATTTCCTCGACCATGCCCTCGATGAAGCTGTCGCGCTCGGCATTGCTGCTCAAATTGTCGAAGGGCAGGACCGCGATAGAGGGGTGTGTCGCCGGGTCGGGGACGGCGACCGGGCTGCGGCGGCTGACGCCGATGATCTTCGGGTCCCACACCCAGATCCGATGGTGGCCGGATAGCCCCTTCAGGGTCCGCTCGCCGATGTCGGTGAAATAAAGATCGGTCTTGCCAGTCAGATACTCGAAGACCCCCCGCGAGATCGCCATGCCGCCGGCCGGCGAGAGCGCTTGCACCCGCGCTGCCATGTTGACACCCCCGCCGAACCGGTCGTCGTCGGACACCACCACGTCGCCGATGACGATCCCGGCGCGCACGCGCAGCGGCGCATCATCGGGTTCGTCCGCGGCCATCGCACGCTGGAAGCTGGCGGTCCATTTGACGGCGCTGACGGCGCTCGCGAATTCCGCCAGCAGGCCGTCGCCGGTGGTCTTGAACACCGTGCCGCCAAATTCGCCGATCGTCGGAAGCACGCGCTCGCGATAGGTATGCACGACGGCGCGGAGGGCGGCGGCCTCGTCGGCTTCGACAAGGCCGGAAAAGCCTTCCACATCCATCGATAAAATTGCGGCGAGGCGGCGTATCGGTCGGGCCATCGTCGTCGGTCCCTTTGCGACGGACCAATTTACCAGATCGCGCGGTGCCCCGCCACAAGTCTGTCGGCTGCTCGATGCCAGCTCACCGCCGTCGCGCGCTGGATGCGCCGATCGCGCTAGGTCCTAACCCGCGACGAAGCCGCGCTTTTTCAGGAGCGCCTCGGTGGTCGGCATGCGGCCGCGAAAAGCGGTGTAGAGCTCGGCCGCATCGCGCGAATTGCCGGCCGAGTAAATATGCGTCAGCAGCTTGTCCGCAGTGGCGCGATCGAACGGGTCGCCCGTCTCGCCGAACGCCTCGAAGGCATCCGCGTCGAGCACTTCCGACCACATGTAGGAGTAATAGCCCGCCGAATAGCCGTCGCCGGAGAAGATGTGGGCGAAATGCGGCGAGCGGTGGCGCATGACGATCGCGCGCGGCATGCCGAGGGCCTCCAGCATGGCCCGCTCGGCCTCCAGCGGCTTGTCCGGAACGGTTTCGGCCTCGTGCAGACCGAGATCGATCAGGGCCGAGGCGGTGTATTCGACCGTGTCGAAGCCGGCATCGAAGGTCCGCGCGGCGGTAAGCTTGTCGAGCAGCACCTTGGGTAACGTTTCCCCGGTTTCGGCGTGGCGGGCGTGTTTCTCCAGCACTTCGGGAACGGTCAGCCAGTGTTCGTAGAGCTGCGACGGCAGCTCGACGAAGTCGCGGGCGACGGCGGTTCCGGCCAGTGATGGCCAGGTCACGTCCGAGAGCAGGCCATGCAGGGCGTGGCCGAATTCGTGGAACAGGGTGCGGGCGTCGTCGAGCGACAGCAGCGCTGGCTCGCCCTGGTTCGGCTTGGCGAAATTGCAGACATTGTAGATGATCGGCGTCTGGCCGCCATCGAGCTTGTGCTGGCCGCGCAAGGCGCTCATCCAGGCCCCGGAGCGCTTGGAGGCGCGCGCGAAATAATCGCCGAGAAAAAGCCCGCGCTCACGGCCGGTCCGGTCGCGGACGGCCCAGGCCTTCACGTCCGGGTGCCAGGCCCGGGCGTCGGGCGCCGGCTCGAAGGTCAGGCCGAACAGCCGGCCGGCGACGTCGAAGGCGGCGTCGATCATGCGGTCGAGCTGGAAATACGGCTTCAGTTCCGCCTCATCGAGATCGAAGGCGGCGCGGCGGCGCTTCTCGGCATAATAGCGCCAATCCCAGGGCTCCAGCGCGTGGTTGTCGCCAGTCGCCGCCGCGAGGGCGCGGAGCGCTTCGGCGTCGTCCGCCGCCCGCGCCTTGGCATGGCCCCAGACCTCTTCGAGCAGAGCGCGGACGGCACCCGGCGTCTTGGCCATCTGGTCGTCGAGCTTGTAGGCGGCGTAGCTTTGATATCCGAGCAGCTTCGCCTTTTCGCCGCGAAGCCGCAGGATGTCGGCCATGATCTGCCGGTTGTCGGATGGCCCGTCATTCTCGCCGCGGCTGGTCCAGGCGCGGAACGCGGTCTCGCGCAGATCGCGCCGGTTGGAATAGGTCAGGAACGGCACGACAAGGGAGCGCGACAGGGTCAGCCCGTAGCCGTCGATACGACGCTCCGCCGCGACCCCGTCCATGGACGAGACGAGGAAATCCGGCAAGCCGGAGAGGTCGTGCTGGGCCAGCGGCAGCAGCCAGTCGCGCTCGTCGGCCAGGATGTTCTGGGAAAAGCGCGTGCCGAGCGAGGCCAGTTCAGCGTCGATCTCGGCCAGCCTTTCGCGGTCGGCCCCCTGAAGATTCGCGCCGCCACGAACAAATCCGCTGTGAACACGCTTTAACAGCCGCGCATCTTCCGGTGCGAGACGCGACATTTCGACGCTGTTTTGGGCGACGGCATCGACCCGCGCGAAGAGTCCGGCATTCAGCGCGATCGCCGAGGCATGGCGGGAAAGCGCCGGGGAAATCTCGCGCTCGGCCGCCTGCAACTCCGCGTTGGTATGAGCTCCCGCGAGTGCGAAAAAGGTCCGAGCCACGGCGTCGAGACGTCTGCCGGAGCCCTCCATCGCGGCCAAGGTGTTGATAAAGCTAGGCGCGACGGGGTTTTCGGCTATCGCGGCAATTTCGGCGAGGTGCTCCGCCATCGCCGCGCGAAACGCGTCGGGGAAACCGGAAGGGTCGATTGTGCCGAAGTCGAGACGCCCAGACGGTAAATTAAACGTGAAGGCTGCATCCTGCGAGGCAGTGATTCCGCGATCGGGCATGAGAAAACCTTGTTGTATTGAGGCGATGCTCGACGGAACAGTTCGGCCTTTTGGTCGAAAGCCTTATAGACGTACCGCTTCGGCAGGCAGATAATGCAAAAATGGGGTTGTGCCGGTCCTGACGTAACGTTTCCGGTAGGCTCACATCGACAAGACGACTGAAACGGGACCTTTGCTATCATGTCACAACTACTACCAGGAAATGCACTCGGCTTCGTCGTGGTCGACATCGCCCGGCTTTATCGACAAGCCTTCGAAAAGGCTGTCGAGGAAGCCGGCTTAGCACTGACGCCCGGGGAAATTCGGGCGCTTGCCTATGTGGCACGTTACGAGGGGTCCCGCCAAGCGGTGCTGGCCGAGCGCATGGGCGTCGAGCCGATGACCCTGTCGGCCTATCTCGACCGACTGGAAATACGCGGGCTGATCACCCGCACCGTCGATCCGACCGATCGGCGCGCCAAGGTGATCGCGCCGACAAAGGCTGCCGAGCAGGTGTTCGAGGAGGCTCGACCGGTGGCGCTCGCGGTTTACGAACGCACGGTGACCGGCCTCAGTGAGGATGAGCGCAAGTTCCTCGATTCCGCGCTGCAGATGATGCGGGCCAATCTGACCAACGATCCGCAGGTTCTGGGCGAGATGCCGGCCGAGCAGCCGCTGCGCGGCGCCGCATAGACCGCACAAACTGGCGGGTTTTCCCGGCTGCCGGATTGGGATAGGGCACGAGGGGACGCGGAACGGTCGCTTTGGCGCGGCCGTGCGTCGCCGTTTGAGCCTCCAATAACGGATCGCCCCGCTTGACCGTCTCTTCCGCCCGCTCGCCGCTGATGTCCGAGCGGCGGACCAGCCTCGTCGGCGGCTGCCTGGTCGCGATCGGGCCTATCTCGCTGGCGCTGTATACGCCGGCGATGCCGACCTTGGTCGCCGAATTCGGCACGACCGACTCGCTGATCAAACTGACGCTCGCCGTCTATTTCGCCGGTTTCGTCCTCACCCAGCTGGTCTGTGGGCCGGTCTCGGACGCATTCGGCCGCCGGATCACCACACTCGGCTTCATCGCGGTCTATCTGGCCGGATCGACTCTTGCGATCGCCGCGGCCAATGTCGAGACGCTGCTGGCCGCGCGCCTCCTGCAGGGGATCGGCGCCTCCGTCGGGGTCGCGACATCGCGCGCCATCGTCCGCGATCAGTTCACCGGCGAAACCTCGTCGCGGATCATGAACACGATCGGCATCATCCTCGCCATCGGCCCCGCGGTCTCGCCGACGATCGGTGGCCTCCTGCTCGCTCTCGCCGGCTGGCGGGCGATCTTCGTCGGCATGTTGGTCTGCGGCCTCGCCGTCGTCGCGGTGACGCTCGGCTTCATGCGCGAAACCGTAATACCCGACCGGTCGCGTATTCGCCCGCGCGCGATCGCTCGTTCCTACGGCCAACTCGTCACCAACCGGCACTTCATGGCTACCAGCCTGACCGTCGCCGGCTCGGTCGGCGCGCTCTATACGCTGGCGACCGTGCTGCCCTTTGTGCTCATCGACCGTGCCGGCCTGACGCCGACCCAATTCGGCATCGGCATGCTCGCTCAGTCGGGCCTGTTCTTTTCCGGTGCGCTCGCCGTGCGCTTTTTGATGCCGCGCACCGGCGCCCATCGGCTCGTGCCGGTCGGACTCGGCTTCATCGCCGCCGGGAGCCTCAGTCTCGCCGTCTCGATCGCGGTGCAGCCGGTCTCCTATTTCTCGATCATGGGGCCGGTCGGCCTTTATGCCTTCGGCATCGCCTTCGTCATGCCGGCGATGACAACGGCGTCGCTGGCGCCGTTTCCGCATATGGCGGGCGCCGCCGCGGCGATGACCGGGTTCATTCAAATGGGCGCCGGCCTTGTCGGCGGGGTCATCGCGGCACTGATCGGCGAACCGGTGCTGGCGACACAAATCGTCGTGCCTGGCCTCGGGGTCATCGCGATCGGCGCCTATGCGGTCTATCGCGCCCATCCGCATGTCGTCGAACCGGAGCCCCGGCCAAGGGTGCCGGCCCCGTCGCTGCCCCGCGGCGCGCGGGAGTGAAGGGACGCGCGCCGCGGCTCAGAACGGGCCGGCTTCGGTGTGCGTGACCGGCTTCGGCCGGTCGACGCCGCCGGCCTTCGCGAGCATCAGATATTCGGCGATGTTTTCCTGGGTGATGTAGGCGATGAATCGTCCAGCCTGATCAATGACGCCGATGACACCGGCGCCGCGTTCCCGCATCGTCTTCAAGGCGAATGACAGCGCCGCGTGCTCGCGCACCAGCGGCACGTCCTTGATCATGACCTCCATGACCGGCGTCTCCCGTCCCGATCGGGCCAGTGCTGCGATCAGCGCCTTCTGGGTCAGCACACCGCGCAGCTTTCCGCCGCCGTCGACCACCGGAAACTCGTGCTGGGTGGTGCGGATCAGCGCCTCGGCGGCGTCGGCGAGACTCGCCGTCGGGCCGAGACTCTCAAATTTGGTGATCATCACCTCATGCGCCGAGACTGAGCGCGCCGCGTCGTCGACGCCGACCTGATAGCTCTCGCTGGCGGCCGCCACATAGACGAAGACGGCGATGAAGACGAGGAAGACGTTGCCGGTCGACAGCCCCCAGAACCCAAAGCCGAAGGCGAGGAACTGGCCGGCGCGGGCGGCGTATCGCGTCGCCGTCGGGCGGTCGAATTTGAGCGCCAGCAGGGCGCGCAGCACGCGACCGCCGTCCATCGGGAAGGCCGGGATCAGGTTGAACAGGACGAGAAAGACGTTGATCGTCGCGATCCGCGCCAGAAAACCCGCATTGGGGCTTCCGAGCGCCGCAAGGCTTTCAGGGTCGAAGTTGGCGCCGAGAAAGACGATCAGCACCGACGCGATGACGACGTTGACGGCGGGGCCGGCAAGCGCGACGACGATCTCCTCCCGCGGCCGTTCCGGCATCCGCTCGAGCCGCGCGATCCCGCCGATCGGCAACAGCGTGATGTCCGGCGTCTTGATGCCGTAGCGCCGCGCGGCGAGGGCATGGCCGAATTCATGGGCGACGACGCAGGCGAAGATCGCGATGATGAAGGCGAGGCTGGCGATGGCGGCGGCGGCACCGCCCCGCTGGTAGGCTGCGACGCCAATCCAGGCCAGCAGCATCAGGAAGGTGATGTGGATCCGAATCTCGGATCCGAACAGCCGGCCCAGGGTGAGGGACCAGGACATTCGCGGCTCTCCATTTCAGCGTCGACCGGCGAGGCGGCGGCGTGCGAACAGGATATGCGCCGACCAGCGTCGCCCATCATATGGGACTTTGGAGCCGGCGAAACACCGGCTGTTGCGTTCGATATAGGCGCAGAGCGCGTCAGAAGATGCCGGGGATAATCCGCGCCGTCCGCGCCTTGTAGGCGCGATAGGCGCCGCCGAAGGTCTCTTCCATCATCCGCTCCTCCGGGCCGATCCGCGCGGCGAAGAGGATGCCGAAGCCGATAAGGCCGGCGGGCCCGGCGATCCAGTTGGGAACGAGCAGGGCCTGTGCCAGCGCCATCGCCCAGAAGGCGCTGTACATCGGATGGCGCAACCGCCTGTAGATGCCGGAGGTGACCAGTTCGTGCTTTTCGCGGATGTCGAGCGAGACCGACCACATCTTGCCCAGCGCCTTGTGGGTTTTGCGGAACAGGACCAGCGCCAGCGCCATTGCGGCGACGCCGAGCGCGATCCGCCCCCACGACGGGTCGGCGCGGGCGACCTCCGGCCAGCCGGTGGCGACATTGATCGCGGGCAGGATGCCGAGCCCGGTCAGCGAGATCGCCATGCGCAGGGACTCGGCCGGGCCGCGGCGCGTGCGCTCGACCCGCCGCCGCTTGGCGCGGCGCTCGAACGGATAGCGGATGACGTACCAACCGACGACCATCAGCACCCAGGCGATCGAACCGGCCAAAGCGGGGCTCATTGAGCGGCTCCCTCGCACGCGGCGGGCGCAAGCGGCGGGACGTCGACGGTTCTGGTCTCGGCGAAGTCGGCGAGGGGGCGGGGCCCAAGCAGCAGCATGTGAAAGGAATAGGGGCAGCGGCGCTCGACCGCGAGCACGAACTGCCGATGCAGGCGAAAGAAGTCGCGCTTGATGCGCCGGTAGGTCCCGGGCGAGACGAGCCGCTTGAAGTGGACGCGCACGACGACCGGGATGCGCCCCTCGCGAATGCCGAGCGACGTGGCCGGGTTCGAATTGTAGAAATTGATCGGGTCCGACAGGCCCTGGCAATCGGTCCAGGCGATGCGGTGGTCGGCAACGAGCCGTCGCACGGCCGCGCGTTGCGTCTTGGCGGCCGGATGCAGCGTCGTCTTCATCAAGCTGGAGCCGACGGTGAGGATATGCCAGCGCAGGTCGGTCTTCAGATCGCCCGACAACGCCCGGTCCAGGGCGAGGACCGCGAAGCTGGCGCCGAGGCTGTGGGCGGCGACGACGATCTCGCCCGCGTCGCTCGCTGCCGCCCGTGCGGCGATTTCCTCGGCCTGTCGTGCGATCCGCGCCGACAGGGCGGGGTTGCGCTCGCGGCAAAGGTCGCGGGCCAAGGCCCAATCGTCCAGGGCGGTCAGAAGATGCCATCGCCGCTCCGCGAGAAAGAGCAGCGCCAGCGCGGCCAACAAACCCAGGACGAAACCGGTCGCGGAGCCGGCAAGTCCCGGCAACAGGGCTGTCAGCGCGGCATGGACTGCCCAACCTATCCAGATGGCCGCCGTCATGACGGCAATCGGAAAGGCGAAGAAGAAGGCGTAGCGCCAGCTCACCTGGCAATAGCGGAAGACCGTACCGGTCACGAGGAAGTCGGCCAACGCCAGCAATCCGCTGGACAATCGCTCGATTGCCGGGCGTGCGGCGTAGGCGAGAATGAGATCGCCCCAGTCGCAGAAGACCAGTTCGGTTTCCGTGCGCCAGCCGGAGCCCGAAAGGTCTGCCCGCAGCGACGGAAACAGTGTGGGCGCACCCGGAGCGCCGTCCAGCCGCAGATCGGCCTGCCATACGGCCGCCGAGCGTTCGGCCGCCCGCCAAAACCGTTCCATATGAGCCGGGGCCAGCATCGGCTCGAAACCGGGGAACACGAACACGAGCCGCTTCTCGATCATGCCTTCTCCACAATCCTCCCGATATACCGTCGGGCGGGAGGGTCTGCCTTGTTCGCGACCGCTGGGACGTCAAGATCACGGGCGCGTGTATCGCCTAGCCCAGTGACGCCGAATTGAGAAGGGAATGTCGGTCATCGGGCGGAGGATTTGCGTCAGGCGTTGCGGCCATGCGCCACGCGCGGGCGAAGTGGCCGGATTGTGGAGCCTGTTCCTACTCGGCGGCGTCGCGGGTGTTGGCGATCTCGCGCATCGCTTCTGCCGCGATCTCGAAGGAGCGTTTGCGCGCCGCATGATCGTGGATCTGGCCGGTGAGGATCACCTCGTCGGGGGCATAGGTTTCGACGAAGCGCGCCAGTTCATGACGGACGGTCTCCGGCGAGCCGGTCGCCGCGACGGAAAGGGCTTCGTCGACCATCGCCTTGGCCGCCGGGGCGACGCGCTCCGCGAAGTCCTCGACCGGGCGCGGCAGGGGTCCGGGCTCACCGGTGCGCAGATTGACGAAGGCCTGTTGCATCGATGATTTCAACACGCGGCCTTCCTCGTCGCTCGCGGCGGCGAAGACATTGATCGCCAGCATGAAATGCGGCTTCGGCCAACGCGCCGACGGGCGATAGGTCTGGCGATAGACCTCGACGGCCTGATCCAGCGCGCCCGGCGCGAAATGCGAGGCGAAGGCGTAAGGCAGGCCGAGATGCGCGGCGAGCTGGGCCCCATACAGGCTGGAGCCGAGAATCCAGACCGGAACGTGGGTTCCCGTGCCCGGCACCGCCCGGATTTTCTGGTTCGGCTCAGCCTCCTCGAAATAGGCCATCAGCTCCATGACGTCCTGGGGGAAATTATCGGAATTGTCGAGGCTGCGGCGCAGCGCCCGCGCGGTCGGCTGGTCGGTCCCCGGCGCGCGGCCGAGGCCGAGATCGACCCGGCCCGGATAAAGCGTCGCCAGCGTGCCGAACTGCTCGGCGATGACCAGCGGCGCGTGGTTCGGCAGCATGACGCCACCGGCGCCGATCCGGATGGTCGTCGTCTGGCTTGCGACATGGCCGAGCGCGACGGCGGTCGCGGCGCTGGCGATGCCGGTCATGTTGTGGTGCTCGGCCATCCAGAAGCGCAGATAGCCGAGGGATTCGGCGTGTCGGGCGAGGTCGGCGGAGTTTGCCAGCGCTTCGGCGGCTGTGGAGCCCTCCGGGATCGGCGACAGGTCGAGAACGGAATAGGGGATCATGGCGGGCCCTTGTCTATGGTGGACCCCGATATGGACGCCGCGCTCTATGACATCAATGAAACGCTGCGTTCTCCGCGCCGCGCCTACCGCCCCGCGCGTTTGGCCAGCGTCCTGAGCCGCAGGGCGTTCAGGCGAATGAAGCCGGCCGCGTCCTTCTGGTCGTAGGCGCCGTGGTCGTCCTCGAAGGTGACGAGTTCGTCGGAATAGAGCGATTGCGGCGAGGTCCGGCCGATGACGATGACGTTGCCCTTGTAGAGCTTCAGCCGCACCGTTCCCTCGACGTGTTCCTGGCTGCGGTCGATCGCCGCCTGCAGCATCTCGCGCTCGGGAGAGAACCAGAAGCCGTTATAGATCAGTTCGGCATAGCGCGGCATCAGCTCGTCCTTCAGATGCGCCGCGCCGCGATCGAGGGTGATCGATTCGATCGCCCGGTGGGCGGCGAGAAGGATGGTGCCGCCAGGGGTCTCGTAGATGCCGCGGCTCTTCATGCCGACGAAGCGGTTCTCGACCAGATCGAGGCGGCCGATGCCGTTGTCGCGGCCGAGGTCGTTGAGCGCGGCGAGCAACTCATGTGGCTTCAGCGTCTTGCCGTCGATCGAGACGGGATCGCCCTTGGCGAAGCAGATTTCGATCGTCGTCGCCTTGTCCGGCGCTTCCTCCGGGCTGACCGAGCGCTGGAAGACGTAGTGCGGCGGCTCTTCCGCGGGGTCCTCCAGCACCTTGCCCTCGGAGGAGGAGTGCAGGAGGTTGGCGTCGACCGAGAAGGGTGCCTCGCCGCGTTTGTCCTTGGACACGACGATCTGGTTCTTTTCGGCGAAGTCGATCAGATCGGTACGCGACTTGAACTCCCATTCGCGCCAGGGGGCGATGACCTTGATGTCCGGGTCGAGGGCGTAGGCGGCCAACTCGAACCGCACCTGGTCGTTGCCCTTGCCGGTGGCGCCGTGGGCGATGGCGTCGGCACCGGTCTCGCGCGCGATCTCGACGAGGCGCTTGGAGATCAGCGGCCGTGCGATCGAGGTGCCGAGCAGATAGGTGCCCTCATAGACGGCGTTGGCGCGGAACATCGGAAAGACGAAGTCGCGGCAGAACTCCTCGCGCACATCCTCGATGTAGATTTCCTTGATGCCGAGCATTTCCGCCTTGCGGCGGGCCGGCTCGAGTTCCTCGCCCTGGCCGAGATCGGCGGTGAAGGTGACGACCTCCGCGCCGTATTCGGTCTGTAGCCATTTCAGGATGATCGAGGTGTCGAGGCCGCCGGAATAGGCGAGGACGACTTTCTTGACGTCGCGGTTGAGAGGCATGATCGTATCGGGGCTTTCGATTGGCGGTCTGGAAGCCGCCTGTATAGCAAGCGTCGCGGCATTGGAAGGATGCCACCCCAGAAGCCAGTGCCGGCGGAGGGCAGGCAGCCGCCGTGAGTTGTGGGGGGGGGGCAAGCTCGGCATCGTGGCGGATGCTCTACCCTCTGCCCGAAGCGTCAATCCACGAAAAAATCGTCGACAGCCTTCCCCGCGCGTTGGAGTGAAATCAGGTATGTCTCGACATTTTCCGGCCGGTAAGGTCGGGGAAGGAAGTCTGATTCGCGCTTGTTGCCACGCCTTAGGTCAACGGAGCGGTGGACCCGCTCGGTGGGGTCCTCCCCGAGCACGCGTGTGTGCTGCGGGAACAGTTTCCAGTGCTTTTTGCGCGAGTCCTCCATGAATCCCCAGGCGCCATCGCGCAGCCTCTCCACTTTCCGTTGTAGATAGTCTTCGTCGAATGAAAGGAATGGCCGCGCCTGGCCGGCCATCCACAGGAAGGCCAGATCAGATAGGACGCGATCGGGGTAGCCTCCGCCGACATTCGAGTGAACGCCGGAAAACCAGACCTGCCAGACAGTCTGGTCCGGAGCGAGCAGAGAGCCTTTTTCAGGGGTGAACGTCTTCCACCGTGTGGGACGGAACGGTCCCCGCCGCTCGTCGACGGCCATGGCATGGCAAGCGTGCTTGACTTTCGCGTTCAGCTCGACGTCGTGAAAGTCGTACCAGGATTTGCCTATCCACCGGAACGCGCCGACCGGGATACCCAGCGTTCCGACCGTATCCCACACACCCAGAAAATCGATGTCGGGGTGGGCTTCGACCTTGATCTTGTTCGCTTCCAGTTCATCATCCGTCCCCTTCCGATACAGTTCGTATAGGATGTTGAGCTTGTCGAGATCGCCTTTTCTGAGGAGGCCGAATTTTCCGATCAATCCGGCTAGGCTGCGGACCGTGAACGCCCCGCGGGAAAAACCGAACATGACGATCTTGTCGCCGTGTTCGTAGTTCCGAACTAGGAATTGATAGGCTTGCTGTACATTCCTGTTTAGGCCCAAACCCACCGTTCCGCCCAGGAAGCGATCCATGAAATGGCCAGTGCCGACACCTTCGTCATAGTAGACCACCTGCGGTCTTCCCCCCTCTCCGAACGGCGAGACGGCTCGCGACATCTTGACCACGTTCGTCGGTCCGCCACCTTGGTCGGGGTGATTCCACGTGCCGTCGCAGCACACAACCAGCGTCTTCATGATGACCACCTACCCATTAGTGAAGAAAGAAGTGTAGATTGCAAAAACGCTCTGATGCAAAGGATTTCTCTACGGCATATTTCAATCAAAATAGAGATATGGAGGGCAACTCCGAATTTTTGCGAGTTCAATATTTGCGAATAAGAGCGATGTCACTCGACGAGGCGCCATGACCTTCCTCCCCGACCTTCCGACGCTTCTGGCCTTCACGCTGGCGGCTTTCGTACTGACCATCACGCCGGGGCCGGACATGACGCTGTTTTTAGGCCGGACGCTGTCCGAGGGCCGGGCGGCGGGCTTTGCCGCCATGCTGGGCGCGGCCTCTGGCATTGTCGTGCATACCAGTCTGGCCGCCTTCGGTATTTCCGCCCTGATCGCCGCCTCGCCGCAGGCGTTTTTCGCGCTGAAGATCGTGGGCGCCGGCTATCTTGTCTATCTGGCGGTGCAGGCGATCCGCGGCGGCTCGACCTTCAAGCTCGAAGGCAAGGCGGCGGGGCGGTCGCACAGCCTCCTCTCGAACTGGCTGACCGGGCTCGGCATCAATTTGCTCAACCCGAAGATCGTCTTGTTTTTCGTGACCTTCCTGCCGCAGTTCGTCTCGGCGCGGGACGCCGACGTCACCGGTAAGCTGTTCTTCCTCGGCATGTTCTTCATCGCTCTGGCGGTGCCGATGAGCGTCGCGATGATTCTCGCCGCCGACCGCTTCGCCGCCGCGCTGAAGCGGCGCCCGAAGGTGATGCGGGCGATCGACTGGCTGTTCGCCAGCGTGTTCTCGGCCTTCGCGGTGCGGATTCTCCTGACGCAGGGTCGCTGACATGGCGTCGCACCCGACATCGCTCGGCTTCGCGCAATCCTGGCAGTTCTGGGCGGTGCTGGCCGCCATGTTCGCTGCTGCCACGGCGATTCTGGCGAAGATCGGCGTCGAGGGGATCAACTCCGATCTCGCGACCTTCCTGCGGACGGTGGTCGTCGTGGTGCTACTGGCGGCGATCGTGAGCCTGACCGGACAATGGCAGCCACCCGCCGAGTTGTCCCGTCGCAGCCTCGTCTTTCTCGCCTTGTCGGGACTGGCGACTGTGGCGCGTCGTGGCTGTGCTATTTCCGGGCGCTGAAGCTCGGACCCGCCTCGGCCGTCGCGCCCGTCGACAAGCTGAGCGTCGTCCTCATCATGGGTGGGGCGGTGCTGGTCGCCTGGCGCTGATCGCCCTCAGGCGTAGGCGTAGGGGCCGCCGCGCTTGAGGCCGCGTCGATAGGCTGGTCGGTCGTGGATACGCAGCAGGAAGTCGCGCAGCTTCGGGCGGTCGTCGTAGCCGAAGCGGTGGGCGGCCGCCTCGACCGGAAAGCTCATCATGATGTCGGCGATGGAAAGCTCCGGCCCGGCGAACCAGCCACTGTCGCCGATCGCCTTCTCCCAATGGTCGAGATGCAGCGCGATCTGTGGCCGCACCAGCATCGCGTCGACCTTGGCCAACGAGGTCTTCAGGATCGGCCTGATGAAGAACGGTGCCCGTTCCGGGATCATCTGCAGAATGAGGATCAGGAACAGCGGCGGCATCGCCGAGCCTTCGGCGTAATGCAGGAAATGGCGGGCGTTCCAGTAATCGTCCGTTCCCTCCGCCGGCATCAGCCGTCCATTGCCATATCGCGCCAGGATATATTCGACGATGGCGCCGGTCTCCGCGATCGTCCGGCCGTCCTCGGTCAGTACCGGCGACTTGCCGAGCGGGTGTATCTGCTTGAGCTCTTTCGGCGCCTGCATATCCTTTTGGTGCGCTCGTAACGCTTCACCTCATAGGCGACGCCGAGCTCCTCAAGCAGCCAAAGCACGCGCTGCGAACGGGAATTGTTGAGATGATGGATGGTGATCATAGGGCCAACCTGCTGCAATACGTGCTAGGCGCAAGACGCGGAGGCCGTGCCCTGTGGAGAACTAAAGCCCGGCCGATTTCCGCAACGCGGCGTTGATGCGCTCCTGCCAACCCGGACCGTCCTCCTGGAAATGCGCCAGCACGTCGCGGTCGATGCGCAGGGACACCATCTCCCGGCCTGTCGGGATGGCGGAGAGGGATTCCTTCATTCGCTCCGGCGTCGTCGTGGCGGATTTGAAGGCCGCCTCGGCGGCGTCCCGGGGATTGGTCGGGCGTCGGGCCATGAAATCTTATCCTTTGATTGTCGGTTCTGCGGCCGGCGTCGTCCGCCCGGAGCCGCGGCGCCATCGCCCCGCGCTGCGTCCGGCGACGATCCAGTAGATCAGCGTGAACGATAGCGCCGCGACGACGATCGCGGTTTGGACGCTCGCATGCGGCAAATTATCCCCGTAGGCGGTAACGAGGATCGCGCCCGCACCAATAAGGCCGGCGGCAAGATGCAGGAGTATTGACGAAAGCCCGAAGAGTTCGCTTGCCACCATGAACAACGCCCACGGCAGCAGGATCACCGAGCCGATATGCGCCGATTGGGCGAGGAAGGCGATGACCGTGTGGAACAGGAAGATCGGGTCGCTCGCTTCCATGCCGGCGGGAACGTTCAGGAACGGCCACAGCATCGCGAAGGCCGCCGTCATGCAAGCCGCGACGAAGCCGAAGGGAATCACGAACAGAAAGCGGAGAACGGCGGTCATTCGACGAAGAGGGTTCCTTTGCTGGCGCGTCTCGGCGCCGTGCTCTGCCCTCAGTGGGCCGCGAGTTCCGAGATTCGTGCCGTTTCGAGCTTCACTCGATCGCTCTTCTTCATCCGCTCGGATTCCGATTTCAGCTGGCCGCAGGCGGCGAAGATGTCGCGACCGCGCGGCGTGCGGATCGGCGAAGCGTAGCCGGCCTGGTTCACATAGTCGGCGAAGCGCTCGATCTGGTCCCAGTCGGAACATTCGTAGACCGTTCCCGGCCAGGGATTGAACGGGATCAGATTGATCTTCGCCGGAATGCCCTTGAGGATGCGGACCAGTTCCTTCGCATCCGCCATCGAATCGTTGACGCCCTTCAGCATCACATATTCGAAGGTGATGCGCCGGGCGTTGGACGCCCCCGGATAGGCGCGGCAAGCGTCGAGCAGTTCCTTCAGCGGATATTTCTTGTTGATCGGCACCAACTCGTCGCGCAATTCGTCGCGCACGGCATGGAGCGAGATGGCCAGCATCACGCCCATTTCCTCGCCCGCCCTCGCGATCATCGGCACCACGCCCGAGGTCGACAGGGTCACGCGCCGCCGCGACAGCGACAGGCCTTCGCCGTCGGTGGCGACGGCCAGCGCCTGGCGGACATTGTCAAAATTATACAGCGGCTCGCCCATGCCCATCATCACGACATTGGAGACGAGGCGGCCATCGGACGGTACGATCGCGCCGGCGGGCGTCGCGGCGTCCGGAAAATCGCCGAGCCGTTCGCGGGCCAGGAGAATCTGCCCGACGATCTCGTCCGGCGTCAGGTTGCGAACCAAGCGCTGGGTGCCGGTATGGCAGAAGGTGCAAGTGAGTGTGCAGCCGACCTGGGAGGAGACGCAGAGCGTGCCGCGACCTTCTTCCGGGATGTAGACCGTCTCGATCTCCACCGGGCGCCCGGCGCCTTTCGCCGGAAATCGGAACAGCCATTTGCGAGTGCCGTCGACCGAGACCTGCTCCTCGACGACCTCCGGTCGTGCGATCGAATAGGCGTCGGCGAGCGCGTTGCGCAGATCTCCGGCAACATTCGCCATCTGGCCGAAATCGGTCACCCCGCGCACATAGAGCCAATGCCAGAGCTGGGCAACGCGCATGCGCAGCTGCTTTTCGGGCACGCCGACCGCGCGCAGCGCCTCGGCGAGAGCTTCACGATCGAGGCCGACAAGCGACGGCTTTTCGCCGTTATCGACCGGCGAAACCGCCGCCAAAGGGCGCGGGCGGTTGGCTGGAGAGGCGAGATCGAGCGAAACGGGCATCATATCCTCGGCCGGCGGCTGCCAGCGAAATCAACGGTCAGGAACAGGAATTGCCCCCTCAAATGACCCCTTCTGGTCATTTGCGCAAGGTTTCAGGCGGATCCGGGACCAGAACGGCGAAACGCCGGGCGCGGGACCCGGCGTCGTGCTTCATTGCGATATCGAGGGCCAGAGGCGGTCGCCGGATGCCCTATTTGCAGTCGTTGATCGACTTCAGCGCGGCGGTCACGCCGGAGAGCGAGAACGTGTAACTGGTCTTTGTGCCGCGCTGCGACACGGCGTCGACCTTCATCGCCTTCCCGGCGCGCAGATTGGCGACCAGCTGGGGCTCCTCGGCGGCGTTCTCCATCCAGGCCGACTCGCCCTTGACGAACATCGAATAATCCTTGCCGTCGACGTCGACCGTGACCTTGGAACCATCCTTGAGCGTGTAGCCCATCACCGCTTGCGGCTCGTATGAGACGCCCTGGCCCGGCTTTTGCGAGATCAGGAAGAAGATGTCGCCGTGATCGACATTCGCTGGCTCCATCTTGGTCGGCGTCGACAGGATGTAGCAGACCTTGCCGCCGTTGCCGGCGTAGGAATAGGTGCCCCAGGCGTTGAACTGATTCATGCGCGTCGGGGTCTGGGCCGCGCCCGCGGCGCTCGAGAAGATCAGAATGGCCGCGGAGGCCGTCAGGACGTTCTTGAGGTTCATAATTCCCCGCTCGTTCGGTGCGTGTTCGTTTGATTTCCCACGGTCGAGGCCGAGGCCGGCAAGACGCTGGAAGCGATGCTACCCGACAGACTAGCGCCAAGGCCGTTTATCGTCGGTTAACGAAGAACGAAAGCCGAGGAGAATTATGGAAACGTCTCCACCACTCGGCGCTTCATCTGGCAAAAACCGGATGCAGACCCTCCGCTTCACCAAAGCCTGGTCCGGCCCCCGTGAATGATGGAACGAATTGGGCGACAATTTGGCAAGTCATGCCAAGTCGTTGTTACGGAATGGTAAGGCGTAGCCATGCGGCGCAGCAGCGGTGCTCGCCAAGGGGGAAATCGCTACCGGTTCATGTCGCCAAGCGTCTCGCGGGCCCGCTGGTAATGCTGCGGCCGGATGTTCTGGCGTACCGCCCGGAACGCAGCCCAAAGCACCGCGATATCATCGGTAAAGCCGAGGCCGAGAATGAAATCGGGCACCACATCCATTGGCAGGACGAAATAGGCCAGCGCGGCTAGGAGGATGCCCCGGCTGGCCGCCGGCGTCTGGGGATCGAGCGCGCAATAATAGGCCGCGACCACGTCTTCCATGAAGGGGACAGATCGCAACGCGCGACGGACGGTCTGGAAAAATGACGCGCGAACCCGTTCTTCCTGTCGCGCCTGTTCCTCGCTGGAACCGGGCAGTAAAATTTCGCCGACCTTCGGTGTGTCGAGTGCCATCGCGTCCTCCAATGTCAGGAGGTTAGATGGTCCATTATCGCCGCGGCCTCAAGAGGTTCGGTTCAGGGCGGTCGTCGCGGCGGGCCGTGCGGACTTGGTCAGCCGTTGTGCGTGGCCGCCCGACACCGGCCGCACAAGCCCTTTCGCCGTGGGGGTTCCGGTGTGCAGCGAAAACGCCTCCTCCAGCACATAAGGGCCGCCGCCGACTGACTCCCGTGCCGAAAACAGGCCGAATCGCTCGACCATGAACGGCGGCGTGCGGAAGTCGCCGCGCGTGGCGAGAAAATGAGCGACTTCCGCCGATTTGGGCTGCCGCAACCGTGCCAACGTCACATGCGGGACGAATTTGCGCTGGTCGGCGGGAACGTCGAGACGCCTGCAGATGCGTTCGATCTCCGCCTGCAGCTCGCAAAGCTCGGGCGACGCCTCTACGCCGGCATAGATCGAGTGCGGCTTGCGTGTTCCGAAGGCCGCTACCCCGCCCAAGGCCATGGAAAAGGCCGGTCGGTCGACGCGGTCGAGCCAAGCGACGATTTCGTCGGCAAGCCGCGACTCGATATCGCCGATGAAACGCAGGGTCAGATGATAGTTCTGCGGATCGATCCAGCGGGCCGACGGCAGGCCGCCGCGCAGGAAGGAGAGTGAAAGCGCGATATCCTGGGGGATATCGAGGGCGGTGAACAGTCGGGGCATCGGATGTCCTTCCGTGCGTCGTTGCCGTCGCGAAAAGACTCTCACCTCGCGAGCCATGTTTCAAGGACAGGGCAGCCTTGCATGCCGCCATTCGCCGTTGTCCGCGGCACCATGCACAATTATGTTGGGTCCACGGAGGACGTCGCTGGGAGGCTGAACAAAGGCTATGACCCATGTCCATCGTCACGGATGTCGTTGCTGCCAATATTGCGGACAAGCGAAATGATGCGCGCCCGGACCTGATGGGCGGCGCAGGGTCACCGGTTCACGTACGCCGGGTCCGCGCCCATGAGACCGATCTCTTTCTTTCGCACCTGCAACGCCTTCCCTCCGAAACCCGGCGTCTACGCTTCGGCAACGCCGTCAACGATACGTTTCTGGAAAGCTATGCCCGGCTGGCACTCGGTCCTGACTCTCTGGTGAAGGGTCTGTTCGCCGACGGCGAACTACGCGGCGTCGCGGAATTGCGGTTTCTCACCGGATCTCACGATGAAGCCGAAGGTGCGTTCTCGATCGAGCCGGAATTCCAGGGCCACGGTCACGGGGATCGCCTCTTCGGCCGGCTGGTTGCCGCCGCCCGCAATCGCGGCGTTCGGCGAATTTTCCTGACCTGCCTGCGCGAAAATCATCGGATGCAGGCGATCGCCGCCAAACACGGCGCCGATCTCAGTTTCATTGCCGGCGACGTGACCGCCGAAATCCTGCGGCCTTATGCGGATGCGAAGAGCCTCGCACGGGAATGGGCGGATGAGAGCGAAGCCTATGTCTTCGCCATGATCGAGGAGCGCGGTCGGCGTCTGCGATTCTTCACCGAGCCCCTGCGGCGTCTGGCGGCGAGTTTCGTCCCGCAACACGCCCCGCATTGACGGAATCAAGCGTTTCGGTGACCAGCGGCAGCATCTTTTCGACAATGACGGCGACGCCTTCCTTGTTCGGGTGCATGGCGTCGTCCTGATTGAGCTTCGGCTGGGTCGCCACGCCGTCGAGAAAGAACGGATAGAGGGCGACGTCGTATTTCTCGGCGAGGCCGGCATAGATCGGATTGAAAGCCGCCGAATAGTCGGGGCCCATATTGGGTGGCGCGATCATGCCGGCGAGGATGACGGCCTGGCCGCGTTCGGTCAGCGTTTGCAGGATCTGGTCGAGGTTCTTTTCCGTGATCTCGGGAGAAATCCCGCGTAGCGCGTCGTTGGCGCCGAGTTCAACGATGACGAGGTCGGCTTCTGTCGGCACCGACCAGTCGAGCCGGGCGAGCCCGCCGCTCGATGTGTCGCCTGAGGCGCCTGCGTTAGTCACTTCTACGCCGTATCCCCGGTCCCGCAAGGCGACTTGCAATTGCTCGGGAAATGCTTCCCCGGGCCCGACACCGTAGCCGGCGACGAGGCTGTCGCCAAAAACGACGACGTGAAGCGGCTCGCCATCGGCGGCCCCCCGCGCGACCTGCTGAGCACTCGAAGCTGACGGCACCATCAGCCATGACAATAGCGTCAGTGCCAAGAGGATCGGTTGGAAGCGTTGCATCATACACCCATATAGCGCAGGCCCCGTGTGGGGCGCCCGATGTCACATATAGGAGCCGGCGGCCTTGGCAGAACCAGCGATCCGGTTACGAAACGTTCATCTCACGCTGGGGAGTGGCCGTAGCGCTGTCCATGTTTTGAAGGGCGTCGGCCTTGCCGTCGATCGAGGCGAATCCGTCGGCATCGTCGGTCCGTCCGGCTCCGGCAAGTCGACGCTTTTGATGGTGGTTGCCGGGCTGGAGCGAGCCGACGAGGGCGTCGTCGAAATCGCCGGTCAGCCGCTTGGCGGTCTCAGTGAGGACCGGCTCGCGGCGTTCCGCGGTCGCAATATCGGCATCGTCTTCCAGTCGTTTCACCTGATTCCGAACATGACGGCGCTGGAAAACGTCGCCGTGCCGCTGGAACTCGCCGGCCATGACGATGCCTTCGAGCGCGCCGAGCGGGAACTGTCGAATGTGGGCCTCGCCGACCGCGTTACCCATTATCCTGGGGAATTGTCGGGTGGCGAACAGCAGCGCGTCGCGTTGGCGCGGGCTCTGGCTCCACAACCGGCGATTTTGATCGCCGACGAGCCGACCGGCAATCTCGACCAGGAGACCGGACGGCAGGTCGCCGATTTGCTGTTCGCCGAATGCGAGCGGCGGGCCATGACGCTCGTCCTCGTGACTCACGATCCGGCGCTGGCGCATCGCTGCGGTCGGGAGGTCGCCGTCCGCTCGGGCGTCATTCATGACGACCGTATGGCGATGGTCGAGGCCGCAGGAGCGAACTTCGATCCCGCGCTTGCCGGTGCCGCTGGATGAGCGCGCTCGATTCCACAGCTGGAATTGCCGCCACCGCCCGGCCGAAGCCGACGAACGGGCGCGGCAATCTGAAGCTCGCCGTGCGTTTCGCGCTGCGTGAGATGCGTGGCGGACTGTCCGGCTTCTACATCTTCCTCGCCTGCATCACCCTCGGCGTGGCGGCGATCGCCGCGGTGAATTCCGTCGCGATGATGATGACCACCGGCATCGCCGAACAGGGGCGGTCGATCCTCGGCGGCGACCTGCGCTTCGCCCTTGTGCAGCGCCAGGCGACGGACGAGGAAACCACTTACCTGGCGGACCTTGGAACCGTCGCCGAGGCGGCGTCCCTGCGTTCCATGGTTCGGCTGCTGGACGGCAGTGATCAGTCGCTGGCCGAGGTGAAGGCGGTGGACGGCGCTTATCCGCTTTATGGGGCCGTCGAGACGCAACCAGACGTGCCGTTGGGCGATCTTCTGGGAGAACGTGACGGCCGGTTCGGCGCCGTCGCCGCATCGGAATTATACGATCGATTGGGCATCGAGCCCGGCGAGACCATCAAGCTCGGCAATGCCGAGATCGAACTGCGCGGCGTGCTCGAGCGCGAACCCGACGTCTTGTCCGGCCGCTTCAATTTCGCTCCGCGGCTGATGCTGTCGCTGGACGGGCTCGCGGCGAGCGGGCTGATCCAGCCGGGAAGCCTCGTCGAATACGACTACAAGATCCGTTTGCCGAATGGCGACGACGCCGCGGCAATCGCGGCGCAGGCAAAAGAGCACTTTCCCGAATCCGGCTTCAACATTCGCACCTCGGCAGATGCCGCCCCCTCGCTCCAGCGCAATATCGAGCGTTTCTCACAGTTCCTCACGCTAGTCGGGCTCACCGCTCTCATCGTTGGCGGCGTCGGCGTCGCCAATGCCGTCAACGCCTATCTCGATTCCAAGCGAGGGGTGATCGCAACCTTCAAGAGCCTTGGGGCCGGGGGCGGCTTCGTCGTCACGGTTTATCTGATCCAGATCATGCTCTTGGCAGGTGTGGGCATTATCCTTGGCCTCGTCCTTGGAGCGCTCGCGCCCTTCGCGACCGCTCGCTTCCTCGAAAGCGTCGTCCCGATCGCGGCCGAGGCGTCCGTCTATCCGGGCGCCCTCGCGCTAGCTGCCGTCTTCGGCGTGCTCACGGCGCTGGCCTTCGCGCTGCTGCCGCTCGGGCGCACCCGCGACGTTGCCGCGACGGCCCTGTTCCGCGAAGCCGGGGCGACGGGCGGCTACCGGATGCGCTGGGCTTATCTCGGCACGGCGCTCGGTCTCGCCCTCTTCATTTCCGCGCTGGCGCTGGTGATGGCCGGCGACCGCCGGGTGGCGCTGATCTTCCTCGTGGGCACGGCGGCTGCCTTCGTGATCCTGCGCGGCGTCGCGATGGCGGTCCAGTGGTTCGCCGCGCGGGCGCCGCGGGTCCGCTCGACGCCGCTGCGACTGGCGATCGGCAACATTCACCGGCCGGGCGCGCTGACGGCGTCGGTGGTGCTGTCGCTCGGCCTCGGCCTGACGCTGTTGGTAACGTTGGCGACCATCGACTACGATCTGCGCCAGGAGATCGGCACGGGAATGGCTTCGCGAGCGCCTGATTTCTTTTTCGTCGACATTCAAAACGACCAGATCGATGGCTTTCGCCAGACTGTCGAGACGCTGGCGCCGGGCTCGTCCCTCAATGCCGCTCCCATGCTGCGGGGGCGGATCACAGCCCTTGCGGGACAGGATGTCTCCGCCTTTGCGGAGGGACACGAAGGCAGTTGGGTCCTGCATGGCGATCGCGGGCTGACCTATTCGCCGACGCTGCCGGAGAACTCCAGCCTGACCGAGGGCGAGTGGTGGCCGGAGGACTATGCGGGCGAGCCTCTGGTGTCATTTTCGGCGGAGGAGGCGGGCGAACTCGGCCTGAAGGTCGGCGATACGCTGACCGTCAATGTCCTCGGCCGCAATATCACCGCCCGGATCGCGAATTTCCGCGCGGTGGAATGGGAATCGCTCTCGATCAACTTCGTCATGGTGTTCTCGCCCAACGCCTTTGCCGGTGCACCGCATTCCTGGCTGGCGACCCTGTCGATGCCACAGGACGGGGAGGCGGCGGAGAAGGCGCTGATCAACGGAATCACCAACGCCTATCCGGCGGTCACGACGGTGCGGGTGAAGGAAGCGCTCGACGCGGTGAACGGCTTGATTGCCCAACTCGCGCTGGCCATCCGGGTCGCGGCGGCGGTGGCGCTGATCGCCTCGATCCTGGT
This sequence comes from Aurantimonas sp. C2-5-R2, assembly GCF_036549495.1. Classification (NCBI taxonomy): domain Bacteria; kingdom Pseudomonadati; phylum Pseudomonadota; class Alphaproteobacteria; order Hyphomicrobiales; family Aurantimonadaceae; genus Aurantimonas; species Aurantimonas sp. C2-5-R2. The sequence continues at coordinate 69,326 of NZ_JAZHLJ010000005.1, read as the reverse complement.
CCTGTCCGGGGCTCTGGCCGCCGGCAACCGGAGCCGCATCCACGACGCCGTCGTCCTGAAGACGCTTGGCGCGACGCGGCTGACCCTGATTCGCGCCTTCACAACCGAATATCTGCTGCTGGGCCTTGCGACAGGTGTCTTCGCGGTCGGGGCGGGCGCACTCGCCGCCTGGTTCGTGGTCGTCCAGATCATGCAGCTGCCTTACGTTTTCGATTGGACCGTGGCGTTGACGACGTTGGCCGTTTCTCTGGTCCTGACGGTCGGCATCGGTCTTGCGGGAACATGGCGCGTCCTGGGGCAGAAGGCCGCGCCGGTCTTGCGTAATCTGTGATGAGGGGACGCGCGGAAGCTGGAAAAACCGAAGCAGGCGCGTCTCCAGCCGCCTGCCTCCGGCTCGATTCGGCAACAGGCTAACGGATAATTAACCCTGATCGGGCGCGATTTTATCGTTCCATGCGGCTGGAGGCTTGTGCGCGAACCTCGCGATCCGCATATTATGCATAGGATCGCTGGGCGTCCCGCCAGCGGCGCCTCTTCGTGCCGACTGAAACCGTCGCGCGGGGACACCGGACGGGACACGCAGAAAGGAATTCATCCATGGCGGAATATCGGAACGCCGGCGCTCGCACCGTGCCAGCAGCCGGTACAAGAGCGGACATCGACCAGGGCCTCCGCTCCTATATGCTGAAGGTCTACAACCTGATGGCGGGCGGTCTCGCCCTCACCGGCGTTGCGGCCTATCTCCTGTTTTCGATGGCGGTTGTGACGAACGACGCTGGCACCGTCGTCGGTCTGACCGACATCGGCAATGTCGTGTACAACTCGCCGCTCAAGTGGGTGCTGATGCTGGCGCCGCTGGCGATGGTCTTTTTCTTGTCCTTCCGCGTTCACAAGATGAGCGTCGCGGCCGCCCAGGCGACCTTCTGGACCTACGCGGCGATGGTCGGCCTGTCGCTGTCGACGATCTTCCTGGTCTACACGCAGGAATCCATCACCCAGGTGTTCTTCATCACCGCCGCCTCCTTCGGCGCGCTGTCGCTCTGGGGCTACACCACCAAGCGGGATATTTCGGGCTGGGGCTCGTTCCTGTTCATGGGCGTCATCGGCATCGTCATCGCGATGGTCGTGAACATCTTCCTTGCCTCGCCGGCTTTGCAGTTCGCCATTTCGGCGATCGGCGTCCTGGTGTTCGCGGGCCTCACCGCCTACGACACGCAGCAGATCAAGGAAATGTACTATGAGGGCGACGGCTCGGCGGTGATGGGCCGCAAGGCGGTCATGGGCGCGCTGCGCCTCTATCTCGACTTCCTCAACATGTTCCTGTTCCTCCTGCAGCTGTTCGGCAACCGCAACTAAGCGCCAGGGCAGGACCGACAAATCAGGGCGGCTCGCGGGCCGCCCTTTTCTTTGGGTTAATGCTTTATCCAGATTGCAACGAAGCCTGGGCTTGCCTGCCGATGAGCGCTCATACGATCCGACCCGCCAGCATCGAAGACGTTCCCACGATCCGGTCGATTTACGAGGATGCGGTGCTGCATGGCACCGGGACCTTCGAGATCGTGCCGCCGGACGAGGCGGAAATGGCGACGCGCTTCACGGCGATGACCGGTCAGGGCTATCCTTTTATCGTCGCCAAAGACGCCCACGGTGTCGTCCTTGGCTATGCCTATGCCAACGCGTTCCGCGCCAGACCCGCCTATCGCTGGTCGGTGGAGGATTCGGTCTACGTCGCACCGGATGCCAAGGGGCGCGGTGTCGGCAGCCATCTTCTGACGCGCCTCATCGAGATTTCGGCCGAAAGCGGCTTCCGCCAGATGATCGCGGTCGTCGGCGACTCCGGTAACGCGCCGTCGGTCAGGCTGCATGAACGGGCAGGCTTCCGCATGATCGGGGTCTTCCAGCAGTCCGGCTTCAAATTCGGCCGCTGGATCGACACCGTTCTGATGCAGATGCCGTTGGGCCCGGGCGGCTCGGCGCTGCCCGACGAGACGCGCTATCCCGGCACGCTGTACCAGCGATAGCCGCGTTGCTCAGCCTTCTGGCTCAACTCTGCCGCTCGGACCGGCGCTTGAGGTAGGTGAGCAACAGAGCGGCAGGGAGCGCCACCGCCAGCTTGCCGACCGACAATCCTTCGCGTCGCCGCTTGCTCTCGGCGGATTCTTCCTCCCGCGTCATGGGGGTGCGGCCGCGATCGGAAACATTGGCGTCGGAGGATTTTCCGGCGACACGATCAGCCATGGCGGCGCCGCGTTGGCCCAAGGGCTGCGGCGCCCCGGTTGTCGTGTCCCGGGCGGTCTGGTGTTCCATCTCCGAGTTCAACTCGCCGCCGACGATCAGAATGATCATCGTCAGCCAGATCCAGGTCATGAAACCGATCAATGCGCCGAGCGAGCCATAGGTGGCATCGTAGGAACCGAAATTGGCGGCGTACCAGGAAAACAGCAATGAAACGATCGTGGTGACTACGAGCGTGAGGATGGCGCCAGGGGTGATCCACCGCCATTTTGCGTTCGCACGGTCCGGACCCCAGCGGTAGAGCGCGGCAAGGCCGAGAGAGAACACCACGATCATCAGGAGGAGACTGAGGCCGGAGATCAGCCATTCCAGCCCCGTACCCAGGCCGAGATAGCCCAGGAGAACTGGCAGAACCACGGCGAGGCCGATCATCAGCAACGACACAACGATGAGACTCAGCGTGAAGCTGAGGGAGATCGCGTTCAGCTTGAAGAAGGAACGGCTTTCCCGCTCATCATAAGCGACGTTCATCGCCTCGAACAGCGACTTGACTCCGGCATTGGCGCTCCACAGCGAGACTGCGAAGGAGATAACCAGCGACAGCCCCAACGTGGTGTCGCCCTTCGACGCCAGTCGTTTCAGTTGCGTCTCCAGAACATCCATTCCGCCGCCAGGGATGAAGGCGCGCAACTGTGCCAGATGATCGCTGACCGTCGCCGGATCGGCGAAAAGTCCGTAGAGGGAAACGAAGGCGGCAAGGCCCGGGACTATGGCGAGAAGCAGATAATAGGTCACGCCCGCGGCGACGAGAGTGACGCGATCGTCGCCCATTTCCTCGTAAACCCGCCAAAGGATTCTCTTCCAACCCGCGGCGGGAATTTCACCGGGCCGGTCGGCGTGTCGCCCCCGGCCCTTGTCTCGAAGCTCGGCGTGATTTGTCTTCGCTCTGGTCATTCGCCCTCACCCGTCCCGGTTCTGCAGCAACGCCACGACCCAATAGGCGATCCCTTCGCGGGGCGGCGGGCGAAATAATGTTCCGTAGCCGGCAATGAATATCGCCACCCGGCTTTCGCACCAGCGGACGGTGTCAACCGTTCTCCGCCAGCTTCAATCCCTTGTCGAACACGCGAAGCACGGCGGTCAGGTCATGGCCGCGCTTCATTACGAGGCCGCCAGCGGCGACGACCTGGTAGGCGCCCTGCTTACGGGCGAGCTTCAGATTTTTCTCTACCCGATAGAGCGGCATTTCGCTGGCACGGCGGAAGACCGAGAATACTGCCCGATCCTTCAACGTGTCGATGGCATAATCCCGCCATTCGCCGGCGGCGACCATGCGTCCGTAGATCTTGAGGATTTCGGACAGTTCCCGTCGGTCGAACGAGACGATGGAAAAATGACTGGAATTCTGACGGGGAAAGGGGAGGAGATTGGTCGCGGTTTCTCCCTTCGATCCGAAATCCGTCAAGACTGCCCCTCGTCCAATGCTTTGCCGCGGAGGAAGCCGCAACTCTTCGGCATGTTCGCATGAAACCGGCCGCGGGCAAAACCGTTTCGGTGCCGACAACATGGAACGGTCATCCGGCGGCAAACGCGCGCCGGATGGCTGATCGGCCATCACCTGGCCGGCGTCATGGATCGGCGAATTCCATCTGCGCCGCGGCGAGAATCGGTCCCGGCATTCCATCCGCCGTCACTGCCTGAAGGATCACCGCGCAGCCACCCCTGCTCGGCTCTCCCCGTTTCAGCAGCGACGCCAAGGGCAGATCGATATCCATCGGTTCGCCCGCGGCCATGCCGAGAAGACGCCAGCCACGGACGGGACGCGTGTTGACGATGGTGTGGCCGTTATTTTCTCCGCGCTCAATCGTCGTCGTCGCTTCGTCACCGAAGGTGACCAGCATCAGCACCGGTGCCGGACTGTCCGGATCCAGCCGTCCGACGTCTGCGGTGATGTGCAGCCGGTCGCCCTCGACACTTAACGCTACCTTCGGCGTGCCTCCCCCTTGCGGAAGCGACGTCGCCTGCATGAGTTTGCGGATCTTCGCTTCATGCGAACCGACGACACCCTTGCGGCCATTCACGACCATTTGCGGGGTATAGATCGTGGTCGTGGCAAAGGCCTGGGCGTAGGCTCGCTGCCGTTCGGTGTTTTCGGGCGAACCGAAGATGTCGCGCCAGCCGATGTAATCCCAATAGTCGACGTGATAGCCGAGCGCGAGAACACCCGGTTCCTTGGCCAGCTTGGTCAGGAGGCGATCCGCCGGCGGGCAGGACGAACAACCCTGGCTGGTGAACAATTCCAGCACCTGGGTGACCGGCTCGGCGGGTGCGTCGCCGGCCCGGGCTCCACTGACGAACGGGAAAAGCATCAGCAACGCGAATGCCGGAAAGGCGCGTCGAATGAGGTGAAGGACGGTCACGAAACCACCCTGGACAAACCTGCCGGCTCGTCTGCAGGACGGGGGTCGTCAGGGTTCTGGAGCGTTTTTGCCTGGGGTTTCGTCATCGATCGTACCGTAGCGATCGAAGGATACGTCTGCCAGTCAATTGCGGATGACAAGTCATTGATCGGCCGGCCAAACGAGCGACGCCGCCGCGGGATGCGCGGCGGCGTCGATGATCGTCATCTGCCATCTTGCAGGCCAGCGCCTGGGATCAGGCCGCCAGCCGGCGCAGAACGTAGTGCAGGATACCGCCGTTCTTGTAGTATTCCAGCTCATCGAGCGTATCGATGCGGACCTGCAGCTTGATCGTGCGGGTCGAACCGTCGGCCGCCTCGATCGTCGCTTCCATGATGTCACGCGGCTTGATGTCGCTAAGCCCTTCGATCGTGACCTTCTCGTCGCCCTTCAGCCCGAGCGATTCCCAAGACGTTCCTGCCTCGGCGAAGACGAAGGGGACGACGCCCATGCCGACGAGGTTGGACCGGTGGATACGCTCGAAGCTTTCCGCGATCACGGCGCGGACCCCGAGAAGCACGGTTCCCTTGGCCGCCCAATCGCGTGAGGAGCCGGTGCCGTATTCCTTTCCGGCGAAGACGACGAGCGGCACACCCTCGTCCTTGTAACGCATCGCGGCGTCGTACATCGGCAGCACCTCACCCGACGGGAAATGCTTGGTCATGCCGCCTTCGATCCCGTCGAGCATCTGGTTCTTGATGCGAATATTGGCGAAGGTGCCGCGCATCATCACCTGGTGGTTGCCGCGCCGGGCGCCGTAGGAGTTGAAGTCGACCGGGCGAACCTGATGGCTGACGAGATAGTCGCCCGCCGGCCCATTGGCCTTGATCGAGCCGGCCGGCGAGATGTGGTCGGTGGTGATCGAATCGAGGAACAGACTGAGGATCCGTGCGCCCTTCACGTCGGTCACGGGATCGGGCTCCTGGGTCATTCCCTCGAAATAGGGTGGGTTCTGGACATAGGTCGAGCGGTCGTCCCAATCGTAGGTCAGTCCGCCTGACACGGCGATCTTCTGCCAGTGTTCGTCACCCTTGAAGACGTCCGCATAGCGGTTTTCGAACATCTCGCGCGTCACCGTCTCGCGGACGATCTTGGCGATCTCCTGGGTCGACGGCCAGATGTCCTTGAGGAAGACGTCGTTGCCGTCCTGGTCCTGGCCGAGCGCGTCCTTGGTGATGTCGACGAACATCGAGCCGGCGATGGCATAGGCGACGACCAAGGGCGGCGAGGCGAGGTAGTTCGCCCGAACGTCCGGATTGACCCGGCCCTCGAAGTTGCGGTTGCCGGACAGCACCGAACAGGCGACGAGGTCATTCTGGTTGATCGCCTCGGAGATCGGTTCGGGCAATGGCCCGGAATTGCCGATGCAGGTGGTGCAGCCATAGCCGACGAGGTTGAAGCCCATCGCGTCGAGATCCGACTGCAGGCCGGCCTTCTCCAGATACTCGGTGACGACCTGGGACCCCGGCGCCAGCGACGTCTTCACCCACGGCTTTACCGTCAGGCCCTTGGCGTGGGCCTTGCGGGCGAGAAGCCCGGCCGCGACCAGGACGTTGGGGTTGGACGTGTTGGTGCAGGAGGTGATCGCGGCGATGACCACGTCACCATGCGACAGGCCGTGGTCGGTGCCTTCAACGGCATGCAGCGTCTGGCCGTGGCGGTTGTCCTGGGGCGTGTCGTTCACCCCGGTCGCGCCTTCATCCATATAGCGGGATTCGCCCTCGGATTTCGGTGTGTCGTTCTCCTTGCGTCCGCCATGGATCTCGGCGAGCGCGTCGTGGAATTTCGCCGCCGCCTCGGTGAGGGCGACACGGTCCTGCGGGCGCTTTGGTCCGGCAAGCGAGGGAACGACCGTCGACAGGTCGAGTGCGAGCGTATCGGTGAAGATCGGATCGGCAATGCCGTCCTCGCGGTACATGCCCTGGGCCTTGGCGTAGGCCTCGACGAGGGCGATGCGGTCCTTGTCGCGGCCGGTCGCCTCCAGATAGGCGATGGTGTCCTTGTCGATCGGGAAGAAGCCGCAGGTGGCGCCGTATTCGGGCGCCATGTTGCCGATCGTCGCCTGATCCTCGAGGGTCAGGTTGGACAGGCCGGGGCCGAAGAACTCGACGAATTTGCCGACGACGCCATGCGCGCGCAGCATTTGGGTCACGGTCAGGACGAGGTCCGTCGCGGTGGTGCCTTCCGGCAGCTTGCCCTCGACCCGGAAGCCGATGACTTCGGGAATCAGCATGGAGATCGGCTGGCCGAGCATCGCCGCTTCGGCCTCGATGCCGCCGACGCCCCAGCCGAGCACAGACAGGCCGTTGACCATGGTGGTGTGGGAATCGGTGCCGACCAGCGTGTCCGGATAGGCGATCGTCTCGCCGTTCTCGTCCTTGGTCCAGACCGTCTGGGCAAGATATTCCAGATTGACCTGATGGCAGATGCCGGTGCCCGGCGGCACCACGCGGAAGTTCTCGAAGGCTTCCGAGCCCCAGCGCAGGAAGGTGTAGCGCTCGCCATTGCGGCCGTATTCGGCATCGACGTTCTTTTCGAACGAATCCTTGCGGCCGAAGAAGTCGACCATCACCGAGTGATCGATGACCAGGTCGACGGGAACCATCGGGTTGATCTTCTTCGGGTCGGCACCGAGACTTCTGGTGGCGTCGCGCATCGCGGCGAGATCGACCACCGCTGGCACGCCGGTGAAGTCCTGCATCAGCACGCGCGCCGGGCGGTAGGCGATTTCGTGGCCGGCCTTGCCCTTGTCCTTGGTCCAGTTGGCGACGGCGCGGATATCGTCCGCCGTCACCGTGCGGCCATCCTCGTTGCGCAGGAGATTTTCGAGCAGAACCTTCATGGAGAAGGGCAGGCGCGACGCGCCGGCAAGGCCGTTCTTCTCGGCCTCCTTCAGATCATAATAGACGTAGTCCTTGCCTGCGGCGGAAAGCGTCTTGCGGCATTTGAAACTGTCGGGTGCGTGAGACATATGGCTTCGTTCCTTTCGAACCAGGATGGAAGTCCGAAGGGCGAACGGCCTTGAGCGCCGCGGAAAAGCGCTCGAAGATGCGGGTACGACCATTTCCGCTTGTCCGCCCCGGCGCCCGCCGGTGCCGGGCGGGGCCTTGAGATCGGCGCTGAAGAGTTTCCACGCCGGTCGCTGGTGTGGTTGCCGTTCTCATAGCGAAGTTTGTAACGCCTATAAAGGGCACAGAGTTTGGAAGGCGGAATTTCTGTCGCAGTGCGAAGGAGGTCGGCTGAGTGGGGAGGAGAAAACTGGGCGGAACGGCAGGTTGCAAGGCGTCTACGCCTCGCCGAAGACCCTCCGGCTCTGGTATACGCCGCCGATGACGAATCGCGTACGCATCCCGTGCTGACGATCACCGCCAACAGGCTTTCGGTCGGACGTGGTCTTGAAACCGTGGCTGGCCCCCTGGATTTCGCGGTACGGGCCGGGAACGGATTGGTGATCACCGGTCCGAACGGGGCCGGCAAGTCGACCCTGTTGCGCACGCTCGCGGGTCTGCTGCGGCCGCTCGCCGGGCACGTTGCTGTCACGGGCGCCACCGCCGCCGACGGCGAACCGGCCCGGACCGTCGCCGAGATCGCTCATTATGTCGGCCACCGCAACGCCATGAAGCCGGGCGTCAGTGTTGGCGCCAATCTCAGCTTCTGGCGGGATTATCTCGGCGGCGGCGGGCATCCGATCGAGGCGGCGCTCGAGGCCGTCGGCCTTCCCGATCTGGCGCATCTGCCATTTTCGTATTTGTCGGCCGGCCAGCAGCGGCGGACAAGTCTCGCCCGGCTTCTCGTGGTCGAGCGGCCGGTGTGGATTCTCGACGAGCCGACATCGGCGCTCGACGCCGCCTCGCAGCAGCGATTCGGAGCCCTGATGGACGCGCATCTGGCCGGCGGCGGCATCGTTGTCGCCGCGACGCACCAGCCGCTGGGGATGGCGGCGGTACGCGAATTGCAGTTGGAGTCGCGCCGCCTGCCTGCCGCTGACGAGCGATCCGGCGGCTTCGACGAGGCGGCGATCGCCGCCGCGGAGGGCTGGTTATGATCGCGCTGTTCCGCCGCGACCTGGGGCTCGCCTTTTCCGGCGGCGGCGGGGCGATGACCGGCGTGATCTTCTTCCTCGCCGTGGTCGCGACGATCCCGTTCGGCATTGGCCCGGACCTCAATCTTCTGTCGCGCATCGGGCCGGCGATTCTATGGATCGGGGCGTTGTTGTCGGCGCTGCTCACCCTCGACCGGCTGTTCCAGGCCGACCGTGACGACGGCACGCTCGATCTTTTGATCGCCGGGCCGACGCCGCTTCCGCTTGTCGTCCTTGCCAAATGCCTGGCGCTCTGGGTCGCCTCCAGCTTGCCGCTGGTCCTCGCCGCGCCGGTTCTCGGCCTCTTCCTCGCGCTCGATCCGGTGGCGATCGGGGCGGTCATGGCGACGCTTCTCGCCGGCACTCCCGCGATCACCTTCATCGGCGCCGTCGGGGCCGCCGTCGCCGTCGCGCTGCCGCGCGGTGGGTTGCTGGTCTCGGTCCTCGTCCTGCCGCTGGCAATCCCCGTGCTGATCTTCGGCGTCTCGGCGACCTACGGCGCGGTCAACGATCCCGATCCGTTTCTGTCGCCCTTCCTCATTCTCGTCGCCTTGACGTTGTTCTTCGGAGCGCTCGGCCCGATCGCGGCGGGCGCGGCGCTGAAGACCAGCGCGGATTGACTGAGGTTTCGCCGACCGGATTTCGCATGTTGCCGAAATCTGGCGGATTCTAACGAAATCGTATGTTTGCCGCCCGCTTCGTGAGCTTCTAGAGTGACGCCATGACCGACCTCTCCGCCGCCAAGCCGTCGCGCTTGACCATTCTCGCCAATCCGACCCGCTTCCTGGTGTTGTCGGGCAAGATCCAGCCATGGCTTTACGCGCTGGCTTTGCTCGCGCTGGCGGTGGGATTGTTCCTCGGCTTCACCGCGCCGCCGGATTACCAGCAGGGCGCGACCGTGCAGATCATGTTCATTCATGTGCCCTTCGCCTGGATCGCGATGATGGCCTGGACGGTGATGAGCGTGTCGGCCCTCGGCACCCTGGTCTGGCGCCATCCGTTGGCCGACGTGGCGGTGAAGGCCGCCGCGCCGATCGGTGCCGTCTTCACGGCCCTGGCGCTCATCACCGGTTCGATCTGGGGTCGGCCGATGTGGGGCACCTGGTGGGTCTGGGACGCCCGACTCACCTCGGTGTTCATCCTGTTCCTGATGTATCTGGGGCTGATCGCGCTGACCCGGGCGCTGGACGATCCGGGCAAAAGCGCCAAGGCGGCGGCGATCCTCGTTCTGGTCGGCTTCGTCAACATTCCGATCATCAAGTTTTCGGTCGATTGGTGGAATACGCTGCACCAGCCGGCGAGCGTGCTGCGCCCCGATGGCCCGGCGATGCCGGCGGTGTTTCTGGCACCGCTGCTGATTTCGGCCGTCGGCTTTACGCTGCTGTTCTTCGCCCTGCATCTGACGGCGATGCGCACCGAGGTGCTACGCCGCCGCGTCGCGGCGCTGTCGCGGCTTGCAGCCCGCAACGCCGAGGCCTGAGGACACGTCATGAATTATTTCGGCTTTATCGCATCGGCCTACGGGGTCTCGGCGCTGGCTTTGGTCGGGCTGGCATTGTGGGTTTTCCTTGACGCTAAGGCGCAGCGGCGCGCTCTGAAGGCGCTCGAGGCGAGAGGCGTTCGCAGGCGGTCCGCCGGTCGCGGCGCGGCTCTGGAGACGACAGGGACGGCACAATGACCAAGGAGCCGCCCGAGACGACGATCCCGACCGCGCCAACGCCAGTTGACGGCGAGACGCCGCCCTCCCGCCCCGCCAAGCCGCGGCGCAACTGGCTGGTCCTCCTGCCGCTGCTCCTGTTCGGCGGGCTCGCGTCGATCTTCCTCTATCAGTTGCTTTCGGGAAAGAACGCCCAGATTATCCCGTCGGTGCTGATCGGCAAGACCGCCCCGGAGACCACGCTGCCGCCGCTGGAAGGGCTTGTGGGAGAGGACGGGCAACCGATGCCGGGTATCGACCTGACAGGCTTTGGCGATGGCCGGCCGGTGGTGGTCAACGTCTTCGCCTCCTGGTGCGTGCCCTGCCGCGTCGAGCATCCCCTGTTGATGGACCTTGGGAAGGATGACCGGTTCCGGCTGGTCGGGATCAACTACAAGGACAAGCCGGAAAACGCGCTCAAATTCCTGGAATCGCTCGGCAATCCCTATGACGCGGTCGGAGTCGATCCCAAGGGCACGGCGACGATCGACTGGGGCGTCTATGGCATCCCGGAAACCTTCCTCGTCACCCCGGACGGCGAGATCGTCTATAAGCAGACGGGGCCGTTTTCGCCCGAGCTCATCGAGACCGGGCTGATGCCGGCGATCGAAGCGGTGTTGGCGCGAAAGCCGGCCGAGAAGGCGCCGACGAGCTGAGGAGGCTGTTCCTTGTTTCTCGAAAGCCCTGAAAATAGCTGAAAGTGACAGCCGGAGGTCTGGAATGAGTTCCGTAAAATCGCAGAGACTTGGCGAACCCTACGACGCGTTTGTCGATCAGCAGGTCGAAATCGGAGAATTCGCTGACCCCGATGATGTCGTTCGCGCCGGCTTGCGACTTTTGGAACGACGACAGAGAAAGATCGCCGCGCTTCGTGCCGCGATCCAGGAAGGGTTTGACAGCGGCGAGCCACAGCCGTTCGATCTCAAAACGTTCCTGCGCGACATGCATTCGCGGTCCGACGCCGAGTGAGGGAAGTCCGCTTCAGTCCCGCTGGGTACCGCGATCTTGCCGCTGTCTATCTCTATACACTGAAGCGATATGGAGCAGATCAGGCGGACCGATATGTCTCCGAAATCGCCCGAAGTTGCGAACGCGTGTTTGACCGCCCCGGCTCGTCTCGCGACGCGTCGCGATACCGTAAGGGTTTGCGCTTCCATCAAAGCGGTCGGCATCAGATTTTTTATGTGCGTTCGTCGTCGGGCGCTCTCGATGTCGTCCGCATCCTGCATGGCCGGATGAATATCGAGGACCATCTGTGACGCCATGACCCCCTCCTTCTCCCTCCGCACACCCGAAGACGACGACCTGCCACGCAAGATCTGCGACACATGCGGTTTCGTCGCCTACGAAAACCCCAAGATCGTGGTCGGCTCGGTGGTCCGCCACGATGGCATGATCTTGCTTTGCAAACGGGCGATCGAGCCGCGCAAGGGCTTTTGGACGATCCCGGCCGGCTATCTGGAACTGAACGAGACGCCCGAGGACGGCGCCCGCCGCGAGGCGCGGGAGGAAGCCGAGGCGTCGCTCACGATCGAGCGGCTACTCGCCGTCTACGCCGTTCCGCGGATCAGCCAGGTGCAGCTCATCTACCGGGCGCGGCTCGCCGAGGCGACTATCGCGGCAGGACCGGAAAGCCAGGCCGTGGATATGTTCGCCTTCGATGCCATTCCGTGGGACGAACTGGCCTTTCCCTCGGTCCAGTGGGCGTTGAACCACGACCGCGAGGCGGAAGTGGGTGCGCCGCCGGTGCCGTTCGGCAATCCCGACGGCGCTACCGGCAACGTCATGCCCGATGGGCGGACACTCAAAATCGGCGAGTTCTGACGGCGAGCCTTTGGCCCGGCGTCACTTCTTCGAGGCGACGCGTTCCTTGACCAGCGGCTCGGTGGCGTGGCGCTTGATCAGCGGGAACTGCGCCATCATGAAGAGGATGGTAATCGGCATCGTGCCCCAGACCTTGAAGGCGACCCAGAAATCCGTCGAGAAGCTGCGCCAAATGACCTCGTTGAGGATGGCGAGGAAGATGAAGAACAGGCCCCAGCGAAAGGTCAGCTTGCGCCAGCCCTCGGCGTCGAGCTTGAAGGCTTGGTCGAAGACGTAGCCGAGCAGCGATTTGCCGAAGACGAGCCCGCCGAGGAGAACGGCGGCGAAGAGGCCGTTGACGATGGTCGGCTTCATCTTAATGAAGGTCTCGTCCTGCAGCCACAGGGTCAGCGTGCCGAACACCAGCACGACCGCGCCGGAGACCAGCGGCATGATCGGCAATGTCCGGGTGATCGCCCAGGACACGCTCAGCGAGATGGCCATCGCCGCCATGAACAGCGCGGTGGCCACGAACAGCGGGCCACCCAGTTCCTGCAGCACCGGAAAGGCGTCGGCGATCTGCTCGCCGCGCGCATTGGCGAAGAAGAAAACCAGCAGCGGCCCGAGCTCCAGCGCGAATTTCAGGAGCGGATTCATCTCCTTGCGGGCCGGGGAATTCGGTTCTTCTTCGATGATGTGGTCGGTCATGGGCACTCCGTGTTGGTCTCCGCATATGCGCAATGATTTGGCCCGGATTTCCCATATGGCTCCATTAATTGATGCGATTGTTGATTAATTCTGATATAAGAATCAATGCGTTGAATGTATTTTAAGGCGAGGCATATGGCGAACCCGGTGGGTGGATCGGTTGATGGCCTTCTGAGGCTCGATTTCGACCGCCGCCTGAAGCTTGAGTTCCACGGTTCCAGGATCACCACCGACGGCGGATTGCTTGCCTACCGTGAGCTCGATGACGCGCTCGGGTTGACGGACATGGTTGGCGACGAGCTCGTCGATCCGCGCACCGGCAAGAACGGCCAGCACGAGATGACAGGATTGTTTCGCCAATCCGTCTTCGGTCGCCTGGGTGGCTACGAGGACGTGAACGACGCCGACCGCCTGGGACGTGATCCGGCGATGCGTTGGATTGTCGGCGGTCGGGCCGTTGCGAAGCAGGCCGCTTCCACCAGCCAGATGGGGCGCTTCGAGACGGAGTTCCTTGCCGCCGACGAGAACCTCGCCGCACTGGTCGGTCTGTCAGGGCAATGGATTGACCGGGTGCACGCCCGGCATCCGCCCAAGGCAATCGTGCTCGACATGGATTCCAGCGTCAGCCCGACCCACGGCGATCAGGAAGGCACCGCCTACAACGGGCACTTCGGCTGCACGTGCTATCACCCGCTTTTCCTGTTCAACCAGTTCGGCGATCTGGAGCGATGTTCCCTCCGCCCCGGCAACGTCCACAGCGCCGACGGCTGGCGCGGCGTTCTGGAGCCTGTCGTTGAGCGGTACCGGGAACGGGATCTGCGCCGCTACTTCCGAGGCGATGCCGCGTTCGCTGCACCGGACATCTATGAGTTTCTGGAGGCCGAGGGATACAAGTACACGATCCGTCTCAAGGCCAATGCGATCCTTCAGCAAAGCATCGCCTACCTGCTGACGCGACCTGTCGGCCGCCCGCCAAATCATGTGGTTCGCACCTATGCCAGCTTCAGCTATCAGGCAGGGTCATGGGACAGGAAGCGCCGCGTCGTTGCCAAGGTCGAATGGCACCCAGGCCAACTCTATCCGACCGTTGGCTTCATCGTCACCAACCTGACCCGACCGGCCACGCGCGTGGTCGCCTTCTATAATCAGCGCGGCACGGCCGAGCAGCACATCAAGGAAGGCAAGAACGCGATTGTGTGGACCCGGCTGTCATGCCGGCGGTTCCAGAACAATGCCGTGCGGCTTCAGCTTCATGCGCTGGCCTACAATCTCGGTAACTTCATGCGGACGCTGGCTCTGCCGGAGGCGATCGAACAGTGGTCGCTGACCAGCCTGAAGGAGAAGCTCATCAAGATTGGCGCCAGGATCGTCACGCATGGCCGGTACGTCACTTTCCAGATGGCTGAGGTCGCAGTGCCAAGGGGTCTGTTCGAGGAAATCTTGCGGCTGATCGCCGAACTGCGGGCCCCACCGGCTCCAGCATGAGGAGGAGCCGAAGGGTCGATGCCGCAGGCAGACAACGGGAGAGGTGCGCCTTGACGACGAGAATCGGCGCCATCACCGGCCTCGGGAGGCTTCGCTCGGGCCGATGGGTGGCCAATCAAGGCGAAAACCCACCCGCACCGTGCTCAACATTGCCGGGGGGCGGCCATGAGTGCTACCGTGCCGCCAGAAACTGGGGTTCATATGGGGAATGTCGGATTCTTTATCCGCGATGGCATAGGTCTGATTCCGCGCGGGATAACTCTGATTTTCTTCGAGGGGTGAAATATGAAGTATCTATCTACACTGGCGTTCGGGGTCGCCGCATCGCTTTTTGCCGGCCAGGGCGCGCAAGCGGCCGACGTCTTCATAAATGACCAGCCGGGCGTCGTGGAGCCTGTCTTGGCGCCGATCGAACCGGTGTCTCCTTGGTCGTTCGAGCTTGGAACCCGATACTGGTATAGCACCGGGCAGACCAGCTGGAACCACACCGCTGGCGGATCTCTGCTTGGCGATCCCACGTCGATCTTGGATTACGACGACCTTGAGTCGCATTCCGCCGAGCTGTTCGGCCAAATCGAACATGCAAGCGGCGTGTTCGTGAAAGGCTATGCCGGCGTGGGCACCGTCGCCGACGGTAATTTCCGGGATCAGGACTTTTTCACGGGTCAACTGGAATTCTCGGATACATACAGCGAAGTCGACGACGGCGACCTGTACTACGCGTCTGCCGACCTCGGCTATTTCTTCGTGGAAGGCCCCTCTGCCGAGAATCCGCGCGGACCGGCTTTCCGTCTCGGCGCCTTTGTGGGCTACCACTATTGGAACGAGGAGGTTCCCGCCTATGGCGCGCGCTGCAACGCCGACGATGTCGGAGGCTTGTTCTGCGGAGCGCCAGGCACGACGGCGGTTCCGTTTTCGACAAACGTGATCACCAACGATGCCGAGTGGAACTCGCTGCGGGTCGGAATTATGGGCGAAGCATCCATCACGCCGAGGCTACATCTGAGCGGCGAGGTCGCCTACATTCCTTACGCCTCCCTGGATAACAAGGACAGTCACCATCTGCGTACCGGCCTTGGGTCCGTGCCCAACATCGTCATGGACGGCGAGGGCGATGGCTGGATGCTCGAAAGCGTGCTGTCTTACGACGTGAGCGACAGGTTCAATGTCGGCGTCGGCGGCCGCTACTGGCGCCTGGATGCTGACGGCGATATCCGCTTCGGCCCCGACTTTTCCCCAACGCTGGAGCTCAACGACTTCAAGAGCGAGCGCTTCGGCGTATTCCTGCAGGCAAGCGTGAAATTCCCCTAGAACCCGGTTCGCCGAGTTTACGATCGGGGCCCGCCCTGTGCCCGACCCACGAGAACCCAGTTCCCCCCGACGCAACGGACGTCGGGGGGCAGAATCGAACCTACCGGCACCGGGCCGGGATATCGGGCACCATTAGGGTAGTCTCGCCCCTCGTATCTGCATCCCTGAGCGATCACCACTCCGCTCGTCTCCTGTGCGCGCGGGCGGACGGACATCTTCCTTGCTGGGTCGAGAGCCGGACGCTCGGCATTACTGGACGTGTTCTGAGACATGGCGGGCATGCACCCCGGCAGCAAAAGCAGGATCGAGCCTGCTATGGTTGCCGTTCTGATCGCCGCCCAGGCCGAACTCGAATTCCTCATGACATCATTATCTTAAGGCGCTTTAGCCGGCCTAACAAGCAAGACGGGTTTGGACAATTGCTAGACTGCCAATGCCCCATTGGACTCGCACGCTCTCCATCAAAATTCCGGCACTTTGCTGGGTAGATGAGCGGAGAAGCATGATAATGTGGCCGGAACACTTACCGGCGCTTCACGTTTTCGTCCTTTTTCGACACTCACTTTGAATATCCGCGTCAGCAGAAAAAGTGGTCGAGGTCGTCTCCGGCCTATGTCTCAGAACGCAATGAAATTTGCATTGGCGTACATTCTGGGTATCGATTGTCAGAATATTGAAATCAAGTGGTCGTACCCCTGATGAACAAGCGAGTATTTGTCGCTCAACCGTTTCACGACCCTTACGACAGGAGGTTCGACGACACATACAAACCTGCCATCGAGCGAGCCGGCTTCGAAGCGTACCGCGTGGACCGCGATCCTGCAGTTTCTATCCCTATTGACGACATTGAATCTGGAATAAAAAGCTCAGCCTTCCTATTCGCGGACATCAGCGAAGACAATCCGAACGTCTGGTTTGAAGTTGGGTATGGGATAGCCGTCGGGAAGGAAATCTGCTTCGTATGTTCGCGGGAGCGAATGGCGCAGAAGAGCAAATTTCCCTTCGATATTCAACATCGATCCATTATCGAGTATTACTCTCAATCGGCTAGGGATTGGCAAGAGCTTGAGAAAAAGATCGTGGACCGTATCGTCGGCATTGTCAGTCGCGGCGAAAGGCGCCAGGAAATTCAGAAAACGCTTCAGGATCGGACTCCCCCGTCCTCGGGGAGGAGCTTGACAGATTTTGAGCTTGCCGCACTCGCGATTGTTGCGTCTGCGTTCCCGTCTGAAGAAGGCCTGAGCGCCTACGAATTCAAAAGCCAGATGCAGTCATCGGGATTCAATGATCTTGCGTCAAATCTGACATTGCGAAAACTAAAGGCGCACGGACTTATTCATGCGGAGGAGGTGCATTCACAGTACGACAATGAACCTCATACGCGTTACTTTATTACTGAAGAAGGATGGGCGTACGTCGAGGGGAATCGCGCGCAGTTTATTTTTGAGGAGGAGCAGAAAAGCCCGAGCGGGAGGGGAGCCGAGGGTTTAAGGGACTTAGACGACGAGATTCCCTTCTAATTAACGCTCGTCCCCGCGATGGCACTGGCGAAATCCTTGGCCTTGAACGGTTCGAGATCGTCGATGCCCTCGCCGACGCCGACGAAATAGACCGGCAGCTTGTGCTTGGCGGCGATGGCGACGAGGATACCGCCGCGCGCCGTGCCGTCGAGCTTGGTCATTACCAGCCCGTTGACGCCGGCGACGTTGCGGAAAATCTCGACCTGGTTGAGGGCGTTCTGGCCGGTGGTCGCGTCGAGGGTCAACAGCACGGTGTGCGGCGCGTCGGGCTCGCGCTTGCCGAGGACACGGATGATCTTTTCCAGCTCTGCCATCAGTTCGGTCTTGTTCTGCAGCCGCCCCGCCGTGTCGATGATCAACACGTCGGAATCGTTCTCGACCGCCCGGTCATAGGCCTCGAAGGCCAGCCCCGCCGCATCGGCGCCGATCTGCTTGGCGACGACCTCCGAGTCGGTGCGCTCGCCCCAGATCTTCAATTGCTCGACGGCGGCGGCGCGAAAGGTGTCGCCGGCGCACAGCGTCACCTTGAGCCCGGCGCGGGAAAGTTTCGCCGTGAGCTTGCCGATCGTCGTGGTCTTGCCGGTGCCGTTGACGCCGACCACGAGAATGACGTGCGGCTTCTTTTCCAGATCGAGTTCCAGCGGTATCGCCACTGGGGCCAGCGTCTTCTCGATTTCGTCGGCGAGGATCGAGCGAACTTCCTCACCGCCGATCTCGCGGCCGAAGCGGCCTTCCGACAGGCGGTCGGTGATGCGCAGCGCCGTCTCGACGCCGAGATCGGCCTGGATCAGCACGTCCTCGAAATCCTGTAGCGTGTCCTCGTCGAGGCGGCGCTTGGTGAAAATCGAGCCGATCGAGCCGGAGAGTTGGTTGGACGAGCGCGACAGCCCCTGGCGCAAGCGTTGCAGCCAGGGTGCCGGTACCTCGGGGTTTAGCGCGGCTGGCGCCGCCTGCTCGCGAAGCCGGAAGCCGGCGTCGGGATCTAGCGGCGGGCGGGCGATCGCAGGCTGCGATGCCGTCTCGCGAAGCGGGTGATCGGCGGCGCCGTCGGGGACCTCGTCGAAAGCGGGATCGATCCGTTCCGCCGTATCAAGCGCGTCGTCTTCGTCGTCCGCCGACAGGTCCTGGTCGAGCCAGGAAAAGTCCGCCTCCTCGTCGGGCAGATCGTCGCCCTGCCCGTCGAGATGCCCATCGAGATGATCGTCTTCGGAGGCCGGCCCGACGACGGGGGCCGCCGCGTCGGCGGCCTCGGAGGATTCCCGCCGTTCGCCCGCGACGGGCGGCGGCGTCTCGTCCTCGGGAAGAATCGGCTCTTCCAGAAACGAAAAGTCGGGGCTTTCCGATGTCGTTTCTTCCGGCTCCGGCGCCTCGAGCCATGAAAAATCCACCGTCTCGTCCGGGCTATCGAATTCCGCTTGCTGCGGTTCCTGTCGGTCTAGGAGGATTTCAGCGCTTTTTTTTTGAGCCGTATCCGTCTGGCGGGTGACTGTATCGTCGCCAGACTCGCCCGACGCACGCGTTCCCGCGACTTCGGCCAGCGGCGTGATGCCGCCGCCATCCTCCACCGAGGCGCCGGCCTCGCTGTCGGCGACCGAGCTGGCTGCTGCCTCCGGATGCATGTCCGGGTCCGGCGATCCAGCACGACCGACTTCGGTGTCGGAGGGGCGCGGTAGCTCACCATTCTCCGGCACGCGATCTTCCTCTCGGTCGGAGCCGAAGGAAAAGATGCGCCGGAAAAAGCCTTTTTGCTCAACCATGGTTACGTCGGTTCTCTTCGATAATCGGGAGGGCACGGGCGAAAATCTGGCCGCCACGTTCCTCGACAATGATAGTGTCGACGATCTCGCCGGGGAGCCCAGCGTCGACGTGACAGACGGTAAAATCCTCGCAGCGGCCGATGCGGTCGCGTTCGACGAGCACGCTTTGCACCGTGCCGACCAGGCGGGTCAGGTGCGCGGTATGGGCTGCTTCGCCAGCCTCGCGCAGCCGCGCCGCGCGTTCCTTGACGATCGGACGGGGCAATTGCGGCATGCGCGCTGCCGGCGTGCCCTCGCGCGGCGAGAACGGGAAGACGTGGAGGTGGGTCAGCCCGCATTCCTCGACCAGTTTCAGCGAGTTCTCGAACATGGCGTCGGTCTCGGTCGGAAAACCCGCGATGATGTCGGCGCCATAGACGATGTCCGGCCGCGCCGCCCGCATGTCTTCGCAGAACCGGATCGCGTCGTCGCGGTTGTGGCGGCGCTTCATCCGTTTCAGGATCATGTCGTCGCCGGCCTGTAGCGAGAGATGCAGATGCGGCATCAGTCGCTTTTCCGAGCCGATCGCCTCGATCAGCGCCGGGTCCGCTTCGATGGAATCGATCGAGGAGAGCCGCAGGCGCATCAGATCCGGCGCATGGCGCAGGATCGCCTGGACGAGGTCGCCGAGCCTTGGCTGGCCGGGCAGGTCGGCGCCCCAGCTGGTCATGTCGACGCCCGACAGGACGATCTCGTTATAGCCGCCGGCGACGAGGCGCTTGACCTGATCGACGGTCGCGCCCATCGGCACCGAGCGCGAATTGCCGCGTCCGAAGGGGATGATGCAGAAGGTGCAGCGATGGTCGCAGCCATTCTGGACCTGGACGATGGCGCGCGCACGGCCCTCGATCGCGTCGACCATGTGGCCGGCGGTCTCGGTGACGCTCATGATGTCGTTGACGCGGATTTTCTCGTCCTTCGCCACGCCGAAATCCGGAAGGGCGCGATAGGATGCGGCAGCAAGCTTGTCGTCATTGCCGATCACCGCGTCGACTTCGCTCATCTCGGCGAAACGGCCGGGTTCGGTCTGTGCCGCGCAGCCGGTGACGACGATGCGGGCCTGGGGGTTGTCGCGCCGGGCCCGACGGATTTGCTGGCGCGCCTGGCGCACCGCCTCGGCGGTGACGGCGCAAGTGTTGAAGACGATCGCCCCCGCGCCGTCCTCGCCGAGACCGGCGGCTAGCGCCTCGCGCTTCATCACTTCGGCCTCGTAAGTGTTCAGCCGGCAGCCGAAGGAAACGACGTCGACGCCCATCAGGCGGGTTCCGCAGCGGTCTGGTCGTCGCGGACATACGCGCCCGTCGCCGGGTCGAGGTGGCCCGACCATTCCCATGTCGCGGGGCCGGTCATGACGACATGGTCGTCGTCGCGCCATTCGAGCAGGAGGTCGCCGCCCGGCACGGTGACGGTCACCGTCCGGCCGGTCCGCTGTGTCCGCGCGGCCGAGACGGCGGCGGCGCAGGCGGCCGAGCCGCAGGCCTGCGTCAGGCCGACGCCGCGCTCCCAGGTCCGCAGTGTCAACGCCTCCGGGCTCAACACCTGGGCGATCGAGATATTGGCCCGTTCAGGAAAGATCGGATGGTTTTCGAGGATCGGGCCGAAGCGGTCGAGGTCGTAGCTCCACACGTCGCGATCGACCCAGAAGATCGCATGCGGATTGCCCATCGAGGCAACGGACGGCGAATGCAGCACCGGCGCGTCGATCGGTCCGATCTGCAATTCGATGGCGCGGGTATCGTGGAACTCCTCGGCCAGCGGAATCTCCTGCCAGCCAAAGCGTGGCTTGCCCATGTCGACGGAAATCAGGCCGTCGGCCCGTTCGTTCGCGGTCAGGATGCCGGCGCGGGTCTCGAAGGTGAAATCGGTGCGGCCGGTCTCGACGCCGAGCGCCTGGGCGACGCAGCGGGTGCCGTTGCCGCAGGCTTCCGCCTCGGAGCCATCGCGATTGATGATCCGGATATAGGCATCGGTGCCGTGGGTCTTGGGATCATGGATCGCCATGATCTGGTCGAAGCGGGTCGCAGGGTCCGTGGCCAGCGCACGCGCGCCATCTGCCGAAATGCGGGCATTCGTGCCGCGCAGATCGGCGACGATGATCTCGTTGCCAAGCCCGTTCATCCGCGCGAAGGCGATGGCGGTCTCAGCGGCGGTGCCTGCGCTCTCGGTCATGGCGGCTATATGGCCGATCATGGTGGCAAATGAAAGGAGGCCGCGTGGGTAGGCCACGCGGCCAGAGGCGTTGGAGGCCTCCTCGTGCCGAATACGGGCGGTGGGACGTGACGGTAGAACGACTGTCCGCCATCACGCCCAGTTCGGTCTCGCGAGTTGCGCGCCGAGAAGCCGCCCGTTTCGCTCTTAGTTGGCCGGTGCGGGCTCGGTGGCCGCGGGGGCTTCCGGCGCCGTCGTCTCGGCCGGAGCTTCAGGAGCGGCGGCCGGAGCCTCGGATGCGGCCGGGGCCGCGTTGCTCTCAGCGGCGGGTGCCTCGACGTTCACGTCCGGCGTGTCGACGGTGACGCTGGTGCTGCTGTCGCCCGCGTCTCCGCCGCCAGACAGGCCGTCGCCAAACAGGAAGAAGGCACCGATGAGAAGAACGAGAATGAGAACTGCGGCGGCGATCATGCCGCCGCTGCCGCCGCCCCTAGGACCGTCGACGCGATCGTTGTTGACGATGACGGTGCGGTCCTCCCGGGAAGGGGGGGTGCCCACCGGAGGTGGGACGTCGCGCGGGTCGGACATGGATGTGCTCCTTTCGAGGCGCCGGCGCTTCTGCGTGCCGGGCGAGGGAGGAGCGCCGGTTTTTCCGGCGCTCCCGTGATGCGCGACGGCCGTCAGCGGACGACGTAGACGACCTTACGCGTACTGGCTTCGACGAGCACCGGCTGTCCGTTCACATAGACGTAGCGGTACTCGTAATCCGGAATCTCCCGAAGTTCGACCGTCTCGGGAAGGCTGGCGCCGACGACGGCTTCGCCCTCGAGATAGACAGGATCGACCTGGTTCGAGCGGACATAGGATACGGCGGTTTCGGGTGGGTCGATGACAGCGCCCGCGGCAAGACCCGCCGCTCCGCCGATCGCCGCGCCGATCGGGCCGCCTACGATGGCTCCCGCGACGGCGCCCGTCGTTGCGCCGGCGAGCCCGCCACCCGCATCGTTTTCGTAGGTTGCCACCGGAACTGCCAGTTCCTGCCGGCGGGTCGTAACGACTATCTGCTCACCCGACATGTCGGCGGTCAGATAGTCGGAATAAGCCCAGCCCTCCTGGCCGTCGACGGTCACCTTGCACCAGGAACCGCCTTCGATGCAGCCCTCGACCGTGGCATTGCCCTCATTCGCAATCACGCCAACGATCTCGTAGTTCGGTCCTGGGCCAGCGCGGACGTTCAGGTCGGTCGTTGCTTTGACAACCGTCTGAGCAAACGCTGGCATAGCCGTTGCAGCGATAGCTGTAGCGGCACCAGCTGCGAGAATGTTCCGAAGTTTCATAAAGTTAATCCCAACGAGAAAAGCCCTTCGCTCCTCAAAATGTCACAGGTTGATAATTGTTCCTGACTAACAGCTGCGTTGCGCAACTATTTTTCGTTGCTCAGCGAGAGAGGCGAGGATTCAGCCTGGATCCTCCTACTTTTCCCAGTCAGTCCCAATGGCGTCCCGGTCGACCTCGCGCGCATCCCGCTCGATCTCGGCGCATTCCTCGCGATCCGTGGCATCGGCGGCTTCAGGCAGCTCGGCTTCGTCGGCGGATGCCGTCAGGGCCAACTTGAAATACATCGGGTAGTGGTCGGAGCCGATGTCCGGCAGGCGCTTCATCGCGATCAGATGGAGGCGGGCATCGTGAAAAAGGTGATCGAGCGGCCATCGCATAAACCAGAAGCGCGTGTCGAAGGTGTTGTAAAATCCCCGGCCGACACGCGGATCAAGCAGCCGCGATATGCGTTGGAACAGGCGTGTCGTGTGGGACCATGCGACGTCGTTGAGATCGCCACAGACGATGGCCGGCATCGGATCTTCGAGGGCAAGCTTGGCAACCGTGACCAGCTCCGCGTCGCGGCCGGCTGAATCCACATGGGGGACTGGCGGCTCGGGATGGACGCAGAAAAGACGAAGGGATTGATCGTCCGGCAGGACGACGGTCGTGATGATCGAGGGCACACCCTCCATGACGAGATATTGCACTTTGGTATCCCGCAAATCGTGGCGGGACATGAGAACCATGCCGTAGGAGTTCTCCAGCGGATGCGAGACACCATGCGGCCTGCCTTCCGAGAGAGGCTTGAGAGCCTCCGCCCAATTTCCGTCGGTCTCCATGAAGATCGCGATATCCGGATCGGCATCGCGAACCAGCTCGATTGCCCTGTCATAGTCGCGGTTGGACATCTTGACGTTGTAGGAAAGGACCGACACGGTGTTCTTGCCGTTCGGGTCCCCCTCGTAGCGTTGGGACTGGCGCTTGCGCAGCGGCGTGAACTGCGCGATCGAAACCGCCTGCACGACGAGAACGATGGCTTGTCCGGCAAGCAGGCTCCACATCCACATGGCGGGCGCAACAAGCCAGACGGTCAGCGGCACGAGGACCAGCGTCAGGGCGAGAAATTGCAGCCGGGGAAAGGCGAAAACCCGGACGAAACCGTGCGCGATACGGGCGAAGGAGATGCCGGTCGCGAAGAGCAGAAACACCGTGACTGCGGTCAGGATTATGGCAGCGGTCATGAGTTCAACGCCGTTGGAGTGATCAGTTCGAGAGCCGGGGCAGGTCGACCTTGGTCGAGCAATTGTATCGCAAGCGGCGCAGAACAAGGCCACAGGCGTTCTGCCTGCTGACAGCGGGTTCCGCGGGATCGCCTTCCAAACCGCGCGCACGCGGCGACTCTGGCCGCTTTCCCAGCCATCGGATTTGACAATTCGAGCGCATTGGTGTTGTTGCCGGCCAAATCCGCGACATTCCGTCCGCGACCCGCCGACCATGCCCCTCCTCTTGGAGCCGCATGGAGGTCCCCATCCGCCAGCGAGTTTCGCCCGCGGATGCGATCATGCTTTGAGCATCGTTTGCTCCGGGCATGAGGGGTTTGCGGTCCTTGGGGATGCGCACCACCTTCCGGGGCAATTCGGAAGGACGGAAGGAAGCTTGATGTTCGACTCGCTCCAGGACCGCCTCGGGTCCATCCTGAACGGTCTCACCGGCCGCGGCGCGCTCTCCGACAAGGATGTGGGTGCGGCGCTGCGCGAGGTCCGTCGGGCGCTGCTCGAAGCCGACGTCGCGCTGGAAGTGGTGCGCGGCTTTACCGACCGGGTGCGTGAAAAGGCTGTCGGCGCCGAGATCCTGAAATCGATCAAGCCCGGCCAGATGGTCGTCAAGATCGTCCATGACGAGCTGATCGAGATGCTCGGCCGGGACCAGGTTCCGATCGATCTCAACGCGCCGGCACCGGTCGTCGTGATGATGGTCGGCCTGCAGGGCTCGGGCAAGACCACGACCACCGGCAAGATCGCCAAGCGCATGACCGAGCGCCAGCGCAAGAAGGTGCTGATGGCCTCGCTCGACACGCGTCGTCCGGCCGCGCAGGAGCAATTGAAGATTCTCGGCGAGCAGACCGGCGTCGCCACGCTGCCGATCATTGCCGGGCAGGGACCGGTGGAAATCGCTGCCAGAGCCCATCAGGCCGGCAAGCTCGGCGGTTACGACGTCGTCATTCTCGACACCGCCGGCCGCACCCATATCGACGAGCCGCTGATGGTCGAGATGGCGGAGATCAAGGCGCGGGCGACGCCGCACGAGATCCTGCTCGTCGCCGACTCCCTGACCGGCCAGGACGCGGTCAATCTCGCCCGTTCTTTCGACGAGCGCGTCGGCATCACCGGCATCGTTCTCACGCGCGTCGATGGTGACGGGCGCGGCGGCGCGGCGCTGTCCATGCGCGCGGTTACGGGCAAGCCGATCAAGCTGATCGGCACCGGTGAGAAGATGGATGCGCTGGAGGATTTCCATCCCTCGCGCATCGCCGATCGCATCCTCGGCATGGGCGACATCGTCAGCCTCGTCGAAAAGGCGGCCGAGAACATCGACGCGGAAAAAGCCGCAGCGATGGCCAAGAAGATGCAGTCGGGCAAGTTCGACCTGAACGACCTCGCCGAGCAGATCGGTCAGATGCAGAAGATGGGCGGCATGGGCGGCATGATGGGTCTGATGCCCGGCATGGGGAAGATGAAGGACCAGATGGCGTCCGCCGGTCTCGACGATAAGATGTTGAAGCGTCAGCTCGCCGTGATTTCGTCGATGACCCCGGCCGAGCGCGCCCGCCCCGACATCCTCAAGCACAGCCGCAAGAAGCGCATCGCAGCCGGCTCCGGCACCTCGTCCGCCGAGATCAACAAGCTCTTGAAGATGCACCGCCAGATGGCCGACGTCATGAAGTCGATGGGCAAGGGCAAGGGCGGCATGATGGGCAAGATGATGGGCGGCCTTGCCGGCAAGATGGGCCTCGGGGGTCCCGGTGGCATGGGCGGTATGCCCGGCGGCATGCCGGACCTGTCGAAGATGGATCCCAAACAGCTCGAAGCGATGGCGAAGGCCGCGCAGGGCGGTGGCATGCCGGGGCTTTCTCAAGGACTTCCGCCCGGTCTCGGGGGGCCTGGCGGACTGCCGGGGCTTCCCGGCCTGACGGGCAAGAAGAAGTAGCAGCGGCCGTGGCCTGGCCACGGCGATATGAACCCTGACCAACACGAAAATCCGGCACCCGATAGGAATGCCGACATAAAAAAGAAGGAAGATTCCCGATGCCCCTGAAAATGCGTCTTGCCCGTGCCGGTTCGAAGAAGCGGCCTTATTACCATGTCGTCGTCGCCGACGCCCGAAGCCCGCGTGACGGCCGGTTCGTCGAGCAGATTGGCTCTTGGAACCCGATGCTGCCGAAGGACGTCGAGCGTGTCACGCTGAACGAAGAGCGCATCAAGCACTGGCTGAGCGAGGGTGCCCAGCCGACCGACCGCGTGATGCGCTTCCTCGACAAGGCCGGCATTCTCAGCCGTCCCGCCCGCGCCAATCCGGTGAAGGGCAAGCCGGGCAAGAAGGCGCAGGAGCGCGTAGCCGAGCGTGCGCAGCGCGAGGAGGATGCCAAGGCAGCGGCCGAGCAGGCCGCCGCGGACGCTGAGGCGGCCAAGAACGCGCCGGCCGAAGAGACCCTGGCTGAGGACGCTCCGGTTGAAGACACCGAGACCGCGTCGGCCGAATAAGGCGCTCAGTTCGCATCCGCGATAACGAGAGTGACGAACGGCGCCATTTGGCGCCGTTCGTGTGATGGGGCGCGGCTCTCATCGAGCTATTGACCTTGTCCAGGCGCCTCCGCCCTGTCCGATGGCCTCAAGAGGTCGTTGCTGGGGGGCGCAAGGGTGTCATCGCCGTATCCGTTGGCGTAAGACCCTCCCTGTGAGGCGCCAACAAGCCGCTTTTCTCCGCTCGCTGGATTGCAACGTCGTGCCGCAAAACCAAACCAAACCGGAAAATCCCGTCCTGCTCGGCGTCGTCGGCGGCGCGCACGGACTGAAGGGCGAATGCCGCGTCCGCTCGTTTACCGAGAGCCCCGTCGAGCTCGGCGCCTATGGGCCGCTCTTCGACACTGCTGGCAACCGCTACACTGTGAAGAGTGCCCGCCTTCAGAAGAACGTCGTCGTCGTCCGCTTTGCCGAGGTGGAGGATCGTAACCACGCCGAGCGGCTGAACGGCCGTGAACTCTTCATCGATCGATCCGCTTTGCCGGAGCCGGAGGAGTCGGACGAGTTCTATCTGGGCGACCTCGTCGGCCTCGCCGTGGAGACGGTGGCGGGCGTCGCCGTCGGCACGGTCGTGGCGTTCCACGATTTCGGCGCCGGCGACATCGTCGAGATCAAGCCGCCGGAAGGCCAGACCGTGATGATCCCGTTTTCAGAGGCGGCGGTTCCGCAGATCGACGCGGATCGCGGCGTGATGATCGTCGAACCCTTCGCCGCCGGGCTTGCCGAGGCCGAGACAGATGAGCCAGACGGTGCGCCAGAGCTACCGGCGGACGACGACTGACGTCCGGCTCCGGCGTCGTCCCCGTCGGTTTACTCCGCGCCTTGTGGCGCGTAACCGATCCCTTGTCTTGCCCGCGGCGCGGATCTCTGATCCCGCTGCCACCGAAAGGAGCGCCTCATGATTATCGTCGCCGGAACCCAGCGTCTTCATGCCGCCGATCTGGAGCGCTTGCGTGGCAAGGCGAACGCCACCATCGCCGCGACCCGCGCCGAGCCCGGCTGTCTCGTCTATTCCTTCGCGGAGGATCTGACCGAGCCGGGTCTGGTGCGGATTTACGAGGAGTGGGAAAGCCGGGCCGATCTGACGCGCCACGCCCAGTCCGACCACATCGCGGCCTGGCGGGCGGCGCTGAGCGAGGTCGAGGTGCTCGGGCGCGATCTGAAGATCATCGAGGTCGCCAAGAGCGAGCCGCTCGCCTGATCCGATCATGAGCTTCCGCGCCTCCGTCCTCACGCTCTATCCGGAGATGTTTCCCGGACCGCTCGGCGTCTCGCTGGCCGGCAGGGCGCTCGCACGCGGCGATTTCTCGCTGGAGACGGTGCAGATTCGCGACTTCGGCGTCGGTCGACATCGCATGGTCGACGACACGCCGTCCGGTGGCGGCGCCGGCATGGTGATGCGCGCCGATGTGCTGGCCAACGCGATCGATTCGGCCTCGCCTGCGGGCGACACACGCCCGCGGCTCTTGATGAGCCCGCGTGGCAAGCCGCTGACCCAGGCGCGTGTGCGCGAGCTCGCCGCCGGCGAAGGCGCCGTGATCGTCTGTGGACGTTTCGAGGGGGTCGACGAACGGGTGATCGCGGCGCGTGACCTCGAGGAGGTCTCGATTGGTGACTATGTCCTGTCGGGCGGCGAGGTGGCGGCGATGGTGCTGCTCGACGCCGTGGTCCGGCTGTTGCCAGGCGTCATGGGCAATGCCCAATCGGGCGAGACGGAAAGCTTCGAAACGGGTCTCCTCGAACATCCCCATTATACCCGGCCGGCGGAATGGGAGGGGCGCACGATCCCCGATGTCCTGACGTCGGGCGACCACGGGGCGGTCGAACGCTGGCGGGAGGCTGAAGCGGAACGGATCACCCGCGCGCGACGACCGGATTTGCTCGACGACTGACGTTGCTTGATCGACTCTGCCGCACCGTTCGGGCATATATCGAACCGCCGCGACTGCCGCTGGCGCCTTGGTCCTTGCAAAACTAGTGTCGGATGTCGACGCGGGATAGTGACAAAGGCGGCAAAGCGGTGTATGGGCGACACCGATTTCCTCAGAATAACTTGACCGTACCCGCGGCCATGTCGGCTGAGACTAACTTTTCCGGCATGAAACGAATTGAGGCTATGCCATGAACATTATCTCCGAACTCGATGCCGCCGAGGCCGAGCGTATCAACGCGATCCGTACCCTTCCGGAATTTTCCGCCGGCGACACGCTGCGCGTCAACGTCAAGGTCACCGAGGGCACGCGCACGCGTGTCCAGGCCTATGAAGGCGTCTGCATCGCGCGGTCGGGCGCGGGCATCCAGGAAAACTTCACGGTCCGCAAGATTTCCTATGGCGAAGGCGTCGAGCGCGTCTTCCCGCTCTATTCGCCGCAGCTCGATTCGGTCGAGATCGTGCGGCGCGGTAAGGTACGGCGGGCCAAGCTCTATTATCTGCGCGATCGCCGCGGCAAGTCGGCCCGTATCGTCGAGGCGACCAATGTGCGCGCCCGCAAGCTGAACGACGACGCCCGTCAGATCGCCGTCGCCGAGCGCGACAAGGCGAAGGCCGAGAAGCAGGCGGCCAAGGACGCCGCCGAATAAGCCGACCTCTCGGTCGGACAGAATTTGGAAAAGCGGTCCCTCTGGGGCCGCTTTCTTGTGTTTGGGGAATGAAATTCCTCGGAGCCCCGGCGGACGGAGTTTCCAGCATCGACCCGGAGCGCCCTCGCCGCGCATTTAACGATCGAGGGTCGCCGCCTCGCGGATCGTGCCGGTCGCCGAGACCCAACCCCATCGAACACCGGCCCACACCCGCTCGTGCGCCAGATAGGTGAAGAAGCCGAGCAGGCCCGATGCGGCGGCCAGAGCGCTGCCCGAAGTGAGCGAGCCGGTAAACAGAAACCCCAGAATCGACATGGTCACGAGGCCGAGAAGCTGCCAGGACGCGGCTTTCACCAGGCTCCGTACGCGGGTTTCCATCGAAAATCTCCATTGGCCGAGGCGAATCCGTCCGTCGCGATGCGTCGCACCGATGGGCAGATTCGATTGTTTGTCGAAGTCCAGGGGCGCCGACGCCAGCTTGGGAGGCAGGTGGAAAGTCGGCGCCCTGGGAGGGAATGTGACGACCATAGGCTTTTCAGCCACTCACGGGAATTCTGTGAATTCTCATGGTTTGATTCACAAATGTAGATTTTCTTCGTGAACTATGACAATTATCAACAATCATGGATAAACGACAAAGATCCCGCCTTTTCCGCGAACGCCTGGGCTCTGCCATGACCTCGGCGGCGATGTCGAAGAGTGCGTTGGCACGTGCGACCGGGGCAGATCGCTCGACCGTCTCGCTGATTCTGTCGTCCGACGAGGGCCGGCTGCCCAACGCGCAATTCGCGGCGGAATGCGCGACCGCGCTCGGGGTGTCCTGCGACTGGCTGCTGGGGCTCACCGACCGGCGCGAGCGCAGCGCCGATGTCCTGCAGGTGGCGATGCGTATCGAGGAAGCGGCGCGGGCGCCCTCCGACAAGTCGATCTATCGCTGGCACGAGGAGGCGCGCGGCTACAAGATCCGGCACGTTCCGGCGACCTTGCCGGATATGCTGAAGTCGGAATCGGTGCTGCGTTTCGAATATGGCGATTTCCTCGGCCGCACGTCCGACCAGGCGATCGCCGACATGCGCGACCGGCTTGCCTATCTCCGAGCGCCGGATACCGATTACGAGATCGCCATGCCGATCGATGCGCTGGAGAGTTTCGCGGCCGGCGAGGGCTATTGGCGCGGCCTGCCGTCAGCCGAGCGACGGGCGCAGCTCGAGCGGCTGGCCCGGCTGACCGAAGAACTGTATCCCTCGCTCCGGCTGTATCTCTTCGACCGCAAGAAGGTCTTCTCCGCGCCGGTGACGATCTTCGGCCCGCTGCAGGCGGCGGTTTATGTCGGCCGCTTCTATCTCGCCTTTCGCGAGCGCCGGCAGGTCATGGAGCTGACCCGGCATTTCGACGGGCTGGTGCGCGAAGCCGATTTCGAGGCGCGGCACACCCCGCGCTTCATCGAGGATCTGGTGGTGCCGGAGTAGCCGAGCCGCTGCTTGAGCGCCGCGGGCGAACGCGCCGATTGTCACTTGAGCCGGCAATTGCTATTTCGTGGCCATGACAAGAGTCCGGAACCGGAAAGCACGGGCGCATTTGCCGACCAGCGAGGGCTTCGCCAAGCTCTCAGACCATGCGCGCCTGCCTGGCCGCTTCTTCTACCGGCTGATCGCGAAGAGCAGTTAGCTCTCTTGCAACCGGGGTGCGAATTTGGCTTTCTTCTCCTCTGAATGGCGGAGGAAGAAAGATGGCAAAGGTTACCTGCACTGTGTCGGAGGCAGGTCTCGACGGCGATCATGGCTCTGTAGAGGGCCTGGAAGTCACATGTGACAAATGTGGTCACACAATAACTGTCTACGGCACGGGCGATGATTCCCGTCGGCGAGCGGGCGCTACTTTAAAAGAAGAGTGCCTGCGCGGCGAAAATAACTTCTACATAACTGATTAGTTGGTGATTCCTACAATGGCGCGCACTGTATATGACAAGATCTGGGACGAACATCTCGTCGAGGAACAGGAGGGCGGCACCTGCCTCCTTTATATCGATCGCCATCTCGTCCATGAGGTCACCAGCCCGCAGGCGTTCGAGGGCCTGCGGCTCGCCGGCCGCAAGGTGCGTCAGCCGGAGAAGACGCTCGCCGTCGTCGACCACAACGTGCCGACGACCGATCGCTCGCGCGGCATCGCCAACCCGGAAAGCCGCATTCAGGTCGAGGCGCTGGCGAGGAACGCCGCCGATTTCGGCATCGAATATTTCAACGAGGTCGACCGGCGGCAGGGCATCGTCCACATCATCGGTCCCGAACAGGGCTTCACCCTGCCGGGCATGACCATCGTCTGCGGTGACAGCCACACCTCGACCCACGGCGCCTTCGGTGCATTGGCGCACGGCATCGGCACCTCCGAAGTCGAGCATGTGCTGGCCACCCAGACGCTGATCCAGTCCAAGGCCAAGAACATGCTGGTGGAGGTGAACGGCCAGCTTCCCGCCGGCGTCACCGCCAAGGACATCATCCTGGCGATCATCGGCGAAATCGGCACGGCGGGCGGCACCGGCTACGTCATCGAATATGCCGGCGAGGCGATCCGCGCGCTGTCGATGGAAGGGCGGATGACGATCTGCAACATGTCGATCGAGGCCGGCGCGCGGGCCGGGCTCATCGCTCCGGACGAGACCACCTTCGCCTATATCGAGGACAAGCCGCGCGCGCCCAAGGGCGAGGCGTTCAAGATGGCCGTCGACTATTGGCGGACGCTGACATCGGACCAAGGCGCCCATTACGACAAGGTGGTGCGGCTCGACGCGGCCAATTTGCCGCCGATCGTCTCCTGGGGCTCGTCGCCCGAGGACGTCGTCTCCATCGACGGCGTCGTGCCCGACCCGGCGGCGATCCCGGACGAAAACAAGCGCAAGTCGAAGCAGCGCGCTCTCGACTATATGGGACTGACCCCCGGCACGAAGATCACCGATATCGCGGTGGACATGATCTTCATCGGCTCCTGCACCAATGGCCGGATCGAGGATCTGCGGGCCGTCGCCAAGGTGGTCGAAGGGCGCCGTATGGCGACGGGCGTCTCTGGCATGATCGTGCCCGGCTCGGGGTTGGTGAAGGCGCAGGCGGAGGAAGAAGGGCTCGACCGGATCTTCACGGCGGCCGGCTTCGAATGGCGCGAGCCCGGCTGCTCGATGTGCCTCGGCATGAACGAGGACCGGCTGAAGCCGCACGAGCGTTGCGCCTCGACCTCGAACCGCAATTTCGAGGGCCGTCAGGGCTCCAAGGGGCGCACCCATCTGGTGTCGCCGGCGATGGCGGCGGCGGCGGCGATCGCCGGTCGTTTCGTCGACATCCGAACCTGGAAATAGATATCGGCCGGCGCTGGGCGAATGGGGTCAGGCAACCCGCGAGATTGTTGCCGCTTGGTCCGGTGGTCTGGTGACAACAATCGCCGTCTCGGCCGCGATGACGCAGTCGCGGCCGGCTTGCTTTGCCTGGTAGAGCCTGTCGTCCGCCCGACGGTAGGCGGCCTCGAAGCTCTCGCCCGGCCGAGCGGCGGCGACGCCGAAGCTGGCCGTAATCTGAATGCCCACCAGCGGCAGCGGCCAGGCCACGCCCTTCAGCGCCTCACGGATTTCGAGAGCCCTCGCCGCGCCAGCCGACGTATCGGCTCCTTCGACGAAGATCGCGAACTCCTCGCCGCCCATTCGTCCGGCAAAACCGAGGCGGTCCGCGAACAGGCCGAGAAGCGCCCCTAATCCCGCGATCACCATGTCGCCGGCGGCATGACCGTTGCGGTCGTTGACCGCCTTGAAGTGGTCGACATCGATCAAGACGAGCGCACCCTCGGCTCCCCGCCGCTCGGTGGCGGCGCGCAGTTGCAGCTCGAAGCCGCGGCGATTGAGCAGGCCTGACAGAAGATCCGTCTCCGATGAGACACGGTAGCGCTCGACGGCATCGAGACCGATGGCGATGAGGGCGGTGAAGGCAAACAGAAGGCCGAACGCGATACCGCCGAGCTGGAAGAAAAACGCCCAGCTCGACTGGCGCCAATCGGCGATTGTGAGGTGTGGGGACGGATCGACGAGGAAGATAAAATTCTGCGCCATCAGGTTTGCCGCCAGCAGCAGGGCGAGTGCGAACAACGCTCGGTTGATCGGCTTTTGCAGCGCTCCCCGCATCTGGGCGGCGGCGAAGAGGGCAAAGGCGGCACATCCGGTCTGCACGGCTGCGACCTCGGCCGGAACGCTATCGTGGAGGGCCAGAGCGAGTCCGGCGATGAACAGCGTCAGCGCGATCATGGCCAAGGCGGCGAAGTCGTGCGGAGGGCGGTGAAACCGCTGGGATATGCCCCGCGCCATCGCCGCCATGGCGAACAGGAACAGCGAATCTTCGAGGATCGCTTTCGCGACGCCGTAGTCCCCGCCCGGAAAGATCGCCGTCGCATAGCCGATAGCCACCAGCGCGTAGGCGATGCCCCATGAGACGCCGCCGGGAACCGTGACCCCAAGGACGAGAAAGACCCCCGAGACCGCAGCTAGAGCGAGAGGCACGCACCAGGCCAGAATGTCTGCTTCGCTCATGTCGACTCGTATTCGAATGACGGTCTCTTCGGGAGCAACCGATGAGAAGGGTGGTAAAGCGCAAAAAGCGGCCAAAGCCGTTGCAGGAGTAACCGTAGCCGACTTAAGTTAACGGAGCTCTTAAGTTGCGTGTAGTATTGATTTGGGGTTGCAACTAGAGATTTATGTATGAAAACAATCGGATAGAGGTGCCCCGACCGGTTTTGCGGGCGGCGACCTAGCGGAATTTCGGGGAGGACAGCTATCCGATGCCGTCGGACGATCGCAGGTGACGAGATGCCGGCAAGGGGACTTGACGCCGGCCTCCCCAGGCGTGAAAGGCTTCCGTCCATGGAGACGCCGGCCCCCGACATCGACATCAGGCGACTGCGCCTCAGCGACGCGCGAGATCTGGCGCCGTTGATCTCGGCCTACAACCAGTCGCTGTTTCGCGGCGCGCCAGGGTCCCCGGACCCCTATTACGCGGAGCAATTGCTGCAGGACCGCACGGCGGAGGTCCTGGGAGCGCGGCTTGATGGCGAGTTGGTCGGCTTCGTTCTTTTCTACGACATACCGGATGTGTGGACCGGCATGCGCTCGGGTCTTGCCGACCACATCTATGTGGATCACCGCCACCGCCGCAAAGGCATCGCCAAGGCGATGATCGATCTTCTCGCCGATGAAGCCGACGGCCGCGGCTGGTCGAAGCTCGTGCTGCATTCGCCGCGAAACCCCGGCAACGGGCGGCGGCTCTACGAAAAGATCGCCGATCCAGCCGATTGGTCGAGCTATGTCATCCGCTTTATCGACCGCGAACCCTCGCCGAAGTGATTCGAAACTTGTAAGAGTGCAGGGCGGGGCAGACGGTTTTGCCGCACCCGCCTGCCGCGCCTAATCGATTAAGCCGGCCTCGCCGTCCCTACCGCAACGCGAAAGGCTTGCTTTCGCAGTTGCGATACGTCTTTTAAGGACGCATCCGATCGCTGTGCGGCGTGGGGCCTGTGCCTATATGCTGCATGGTGCAAGGGAAATTCGAGGACTAGAAAGCACCGATGTCCGACGCCCCATCCCCGCGGCCCCTATCGCCGCATCTCAGCATCTACAAATTCCGTCCCACCATGGTGATGTCGATCCTGCATCGAATCACCGGCGGCGCGCTATATGTCGGCACGCTGTTCTTCGTCTGGTGGCTGGTCGCAGCAGCCAGTGGTCCGGAGGCCTTCTCCTATGCCTCGGCCTTCTTTGGCTCGATCGTCGGCCAGCTGATTTTGTTCGGCTACACTTGGGCGCTGCTCCACCACATGTTCGGCGGCGTTCGGCACTTGATCTGGGATACCGGGCACGGTCTGGGCAAGGAAACCTCGACCCTTCTGGCCCAGGTGACGCTGGTTGCCTCGCTTGCCGTCACGCTGATCCTTTGGGTCGGCATTCTGATCTTCGGTTGAGGGAGCGCGCCATGACCGACATGAGAACACCGTTGCGCCGCGTGCGCGGCCTTGGTTCGACGGCCAGTGGCACCGAGCACTTCTGGCAGCAGCGGTTGACCGCCGTCGCGAACCTGTTTTTGATCAGCTTCTTCGTGATCCTCGTCATCGCCCTCCACAACGAGAGCTATGCGGATGTGCGCGCCGCGTTTGCCAATCCGCTGGTCGGAATCGCCATGGCGCTGGTCACCGTGTCGGCGGCAATCCACATGAAGATCGGCATGCAGGTCATCATCGAGGACTACGTCCACGGCGGAATGAAGGTGCTCCTCGTTATTTTCAATACGTTTTTCGCGGTCGCCATCGCTGGCGCGAGCCTGTTTGCAATCGTCAAGATGAGCTTCGGAGTCTGACCATGGCAACGAATGGAACCGCCGACGGCAATAGAGCCGGGCAGCCGCATCGCACCGCGCCGGCCCAGAACGGCAAGGCCTATCCGATCACCGACCACACCTTCGACGTCGTCGTCGTCGGGGCAGGTGGCGCTGGCCTTCGCGCCACCCTGGGTGCCGCCCAGGCCGGGCTCAAGACCGCCTGCATCACCAAGGTGTTCCCGACGCGTTCCCATACCGTTGCCGCGCAGGGCGGCGTCGCCGCCTCGCTGGGCAATATGGGCAAGGACGACTGGCGCTGGCATATGTACGACACCGTCAAGGGGTCGGACTGGCTGGGCGACCAGGACGCGATTGAATATCTGGTGCGCGAGGCGCCGGCCGCCGTCTATGAGCTGGAGCATTTCGGCGTGCCATTTTCGCGCACCGAGGACGGCAAGATCTACCAGCGCCCCTTCGGCGGCATGACCACCGATTTCGGCCAGGGCCCGCCCGCCCAGCGCACTTGTGCCGCCGCCGACCGGACCGGCCACGCGATGCTGCACACGCTCTATGGTCAGTCGCTGCGCCACTCCACCGAGTTTTTCATCGAATATTTCGCCATCGACCTGATCATGGACGAGGAGGGCGCGTGCCGGGGTGTGATCGCGCTCTGCCTCGACGACGGCACGCTGCATCGCTTCCGCGCCAAGAAGACGATCCTGGCCACCGGCGGTTACGGCCGCGCCTATTTCTCAGCGACCTCCGCCCACACCTGCACCGGCGATGGCAATGCCATGGCCTTGCGTGCGGGCCTGCCGCTGCAGGACATGGAGTTCGTGCAGTTCCATCCGACCGGCATCTACGGCGCCGGCTGCCTGATCACCGAGGGCTCGCGCGGCGAAGGCGGTTATCTCACCAATTCCGAGGGTGAGCGCTTCATGGAGCGCTACGCGCCGTCGGCCAAGGATCTGGCGTCGCGCGACGTGGTCAGCCGGGCGATGACGCTGGAAATCCGCGAGGGTCGCGGCGTCGGCAAGCAGAAGGACCACATCTTCCTGCATCTCGACCACCTCGACCCCGCCGTGCTGCACGAGCGGCTTCCGGGCATTTCGGAATCGGCGAAGATCTTCGCCGGCGTCGATGTCACCCGCGAGCCGATCCCGGTGCTGCCGACGGTCCACTACAATATGGGCGGCATTCCGACGAACTATCATGGCGAGGTGTTGACCAAGAAGGACGGCGATCCGGATACCGTGGTGCCGGGATTGATGGCAGTGGGCGAGGCGGCCTGCGTATCGGTCCACGGCGCCAACCGGCTCGGCTCGAACTCGCTGATCGATCTCGTCGTCTTCGGCCGTGCCGCTGCGCTGCGCTGCGCCGAAACTCTGACGCCCGGCGAGGGCCACGCGCCGCTGCCAGCCGATGCCGGCGACAAGGCGATCGCTCGCCTCGATCGGTTCCGCAACGCTGCCGGCTCGACGCCGACGGCCGAGCTCCGCGACCGGATGCAGCAGACCATGCAGTCGAACTGCGCGGTCTTCCGCACCGGCGAGGTTCTGGAAGAAGGCCATCAGAAGATCCACGACGTCTGGTCGGCGTCGGAGGACGTGCGGGTCACCGACCGATCGCTGATCTGGAACACGGATCTGATCGAGACGCTCGAATACGACAATCTGATCGCCCAGGCCGTGGTGACGATGGATTCGGCGCGCAACCGGACGGAGTCGCGCGGCGCCCATGCCCGCGAGGATTTCCCCGACCGCGACGACACGAACTGGATGAAGCACACGCTGAGCTTCTGCGACACCGGTGCCAAGACCGTGACGCTCGAGGATCGGCCGGTCCATGCCTACACGCTGTCGAACGAGATCGACTATATCGAGCCGAAAACGCGGGTGTATTGAATAGCGTCGCTCCTGCTTCAGGCCTTTTCAGTCGGCCGGCCCTCGGGCCGGCCGTTTGCGTTCGCGAAGGTTTGCGCGGCGAAGGACGGGCGGTTTCGCTGCGCGTCCTCGAATTTGTCGGATCGAGTCGAAATGTCTGTCCCTGCCCTATCCGGACTGCCGCATTCCGATCGGCGTGCTAAGTGTGTCGTCGGGCACCGGTGACCGGTCCGCTTGAGCGGCCGACATTCAGTCATTTCGGAGGAACTGCATGATTCGATCCACAGGCGCCGGGCTCGCGGTAATTGCCGCGCTCGCTCTGATGAATGCGCCAGCCCTTGCGCAATCGACGACCGAGATGCCGACAACACAAGGCGTGCCGACGCCGGCCGACCCAGCCGCGACGGAAACGCCCGAGAAACCAGCCGCTGCGGGCGGCGAGGCGAGCGATGCGACGGCCTCCGGTTCGCCGGCGGGCTCGGCGACGTCAGCGACCGGGTCAGGCACGGCGGAGAGCAAGAGCAGCGCCCCGCCGTCGAACGAGGTCGGCGAGAAATTCGAGCTGCCACGCGTCAACGGCGACAACCAGATCGAGATGATCGCGGGTCTTTGCGGCGTGCAGATGAAAGCGATGACGCCGGCCGCCTGCACCTGTCTTGCGACCGAAGCGATGAGCGAATTGTCGGACCCGCAGCGCGATTATCTCATCGCCAGCGTGGTGGCGCCGCCGGTCGCCGACCGCATGCTCAAGGACCGCCGCGTCGGCGACGCCGATCAGACGACGATCTTCGCCTTCCTCAACGAGACGTCGGACGCCTGCGCGACCGGAACGTTCGTCCGGACGCCCGAGGTCAAGTCCGAGGCGCCGGCAGCCGTGCCTACCAAGTAATCATCCGCCGCGGACAGGGCCGGTTGCCGAGCGATCGGCCCTTCGCCCACCAGCCAAATTTTTCCTCGCCGCGCCGTCGGGCAGCCCTATCGTCTGCTCGATGGCAACCGAAAAAATTCACGCGCTTGCGCACCGCGCCGAAAATCTCTGGGACAGGATCCGCTTCCGCGCGAAACGCGCCGCCGGGCTTCTCGGGACGCCCATTTTGCTCGCCTATCGCGGGTTTCAGACCCCGGAGGGGCTGTGGCTGCGCGGCCGGGTGATCGAGGATCAGGGCGTGATCTCGGCCGAACACACCGAGTCGATCGTCGGCAATGTGTGGCTCAGTCTCAAGCGCTACGAGACCGACGAGATCCGGAGCGCGCGAATCCTTTATTCGGCGGGCGGTATCAGTGGCGAGGTGCTGACCGACGAAGAGGGATATTTCGATCTGACCATCGAACTTCCGGCCCTCAGCGAGGCGTCCCCATGGCTTCCCGTCGAGCTGATCCTCACCGAGGCGCCGCATTACGCCGTGCGGCCGCTGGGAGCGAAGGCGGAAATCCGTATCGTTTCGCCAAAAGCCCGGTTCGGCGTCATTTCCGATATCGACGACACCATCGTGAAGACCGGCGCGACCAATTTCCTGAAGCACTGGCGGACGGTGGCGGCGAACTCGGCCGAGAGCCGGACCGCCTTTCCCGGCGTCACGCACCTCTATCGTAGGCTTGCCGAGGGCGAGGCTGGCCCGGAAACCAATCCGGTCTTCTACGTCTCGTCCAGTCCCTGGAATCTGTTCGATCTGTTCGAGCGTTTCATGGTGCTGCACGATATCCCGCTCGGTCCGATGCTGTTGAAGGATTTCGGCCTCGATGCCACCAAATGGCTGACGGGTGGCCACGACGACCACAAGCTGAAAATGATCGAGCGCGTCATGGCGGCTCATCCGCAATTGCCGTTCGTGCTGGTCGGCGATTCCGGCCAGCGCGACGCAGTCATCTATGCCGAGGTAGTGCGCCGATATCCCGGCCGGATCCTGGCCGTCCATATCCGCGACGTCACCTCCGGCTTGCTGGCAACCCACGCCGACGACGCCTTACAGCGACTGCGGGGCCTTGGTGTCGCCGTGACGATTGCACCGACTCTGGTGATGGCGGCGGAACACGCCGCGGAATCGGGTCTGGCGCGACCATCGGTCGTCGATGAGGTTCGCGCCGCCATTGAACAGCGACGACTCGAAGAAGAGGCTGAAGGCGCTTTTACCGCGCGGGAATAGGC
Organism: Aurantimonas sp. C2-5-R2; assembly: GCF_036549495.1. Lineage (NCBI taxonomy): Bacteria > Pseudomonadati > Pseudomonadota > Alphaproteobacteria > Hyphomicrobiales > Aurantimonadaceae > Aurantimonas > Aurantimonas sp. C2-5-R2. The sequence continues at coordinate 30,017 of NZ_JAZHLJ010000005.1, read as the reverse complement.
AAGCCCCTCGGTTCCCTACGCGGTCGAAATGCCCGCCAGGAAGCGCCTGTAGCCGTCCGCCCGAAGCTCGCAGGCGGGGCAGGTGCCGCAGCCATAGCCCGATTCGTGTCGGTGGCTCCGGTCGCCATTGTAGCAGGTATGGGTCTCGTCGCGGATGAGATCCAGGAGGGCCGCGCCGCCAAGGTCCTCGGCCATCGCCCAAGTCTCGGCCTTGTCGATCCACATCAGCGGCGTGTGAATGACGAAGCGGCGCTCCATGCCCAGATTGAGGGCGAGCTGCATCGCCTTCATCGTATCGTCGCGGCAGTCGGGATAGCCGGAATAGTCGGTTTCGCAGACCCCCGTCACGAGGTGCTTGATCCCGCGCCGATAGGCCACCGCCCCCGCGAAGGTCAAGAACAGGAGATTGCGGCCGGGCACGAAGCTGTTGGGCAGGCCGTCGGCCTGCATGGCGATCGCGACGTCGCGCGTCAGTGAGGTCTCGCTGACCTTGGCCAGCGTCGTCAGGTCGACCAGATGGTCTTCCCCCAACCGGTCGTCCCAAGCCGGAAAGCGCGCGCGGATCGCCGCGAGCGCGTCGAGCCGCACGGTGAGCTCCACCGCATGGCGCTGGCCATAATCGAAGCCGATCGTCTCGACATGAGTGAAACGATCGAGCGCCCAGGCGAGGCAGGTCGCCGAATCCTGGCCGCCAGAGAACAGCACCAGCGCGGATTGATCGGCGGTCTGGTCAGCGGCCATGACATTGCGTCCAATATTGCGGCATCCGTGGCCTTTCCCCTGCCCGAATAGCTACGGCTTGGTCGACCCTCATCTGATTCCCAGGAGCTTGTGGGTTTGCAGGGTGAGGCGCCAACGCGGATGCGCGAGACAATAGGCGAGCGCCGCCGCCGTGTTCGCTTCCCGCTCCGGTCCGTCCATCGGCTGCAGCAATAACGTGTCGAAGTCGAGATCGGCGAAGCGCTCCGGCTCCGCTCCTGCCTGCGGATAGACCAGCTTCAGCTCTTGCCCGCTGGTCTGGACGAGCGGTGCGCCGCATTTCGGGCTGACGCAAATCCAGTCGATAGCCTCCGGCACCGGGAGTGTGCCGTTGGTCTCGACCGCGATCTCGAAGCCTTCCGCGTGGAGAGCGGAGACGAGGGCATCGTCGACCTGCAGCAGCGGCTCGCCGCCGGTCAGCACCACGAGGCGACCGGGCATGGTCTCGCCCTCCCAGGCCGCGGCGATGGTGGCGGCGAGCGCTCGTGCGCTGGTGAATTTCCCCCCACCGGTCCCGTTCGTGCCGACGAAATCGGTGTCGCAGAACTGGCAGACAGCCGTCGCGCGGTCGATCTCCCGGCCGGACCACAGATTACAGCCGGCAAAGCGGCAAAACACCGCCGCGCGCCCGGCGTTTCGGCCCTCGCCCTGAAGCGTGTAGAAAATCTCCTTGACCGAATAGGTCATGGCGTCATCCGGTTTTTAGCGACGCACGGCATGGCCGGCGTCGGTTTGTCGATCAAATACGCGGGAGCCGGCCGGTCGATCGGGCCGTCATCCCCGGCGTCGTATCGGCGCAGTTCGCCCTGTGCGATGGTGGGCCCTGTGCAATGATGGTCTGCCGCGCAAACGGGTTTGAAACGCTTGCACCAGGCACGGGGCGTGCGGCGGGGCTTTGTTAATGAGGTCGGGCTGCTTGCGCAACTGTTCAAGGCCGTTTGCTGTCCCCCGCCTCGCCAATGCGGAAAAAACCCGGACATTCAAACGATTCGCGCCGCTGCCGGGCTGTTTCGTCTCTGGTGTTTTGCAGCGCACGCTTTATGTTGCGGCCAATCCAACCGGCACCGGATAAAGCGTCATGGTCGAACTCGCCCTTCCGAAGAATTCCACGATCAACGAAGGCAAGGTCTGGGACAAACCGGCGGGGGCGGCGAACGTCCGCGAATTTAAGATCTATCGCTGGTCGCCGGACGACGGAAACAATCCGCGCACCGACACCTTCTATGTGGATACCGACGATTGCGGGCCGATGGTCCTCGACGCGCTGCTGTGGATCAAGAACAGGGTCGATTCCACCCTGACGCTTCGCCGCTCCTGCCGCGAAGGTATCTGCGGCTCTTGCGCCATGAACATCGATGGCTCCAACACGCTTGCCTGCACCAAGGGCATGGACGAGATCGCCGGGCCGGTAAAGGTCTATCCGCTGCCGCATATGCCGGTGGTCAAGGATCTGATCCCGGATCTGACGGTGCCCTACGCCCAGCTTCGCTCGATCGAGCCCTGGCTGAAGACCGAGACGCCCGAGCCGGAGAAGGAGTGGCGTCAGAGCCATTCGGATCGCGAGAAGCTCGACGGTCTCTACGAATGCATCCTGTGCTTCTGCTGCCAGACCTCTTGTCCGTCCTATTGGTGGAACGGCGAACGCTATCTCGGACCGGCGGTCCTGCTGCAGGCCTATCGCTGGCTGATCGATTCGCGCGACGAGGCGACCGGCGAGCGGCTCGACGATCTGGAGGATCCGTTCAAGCTATATCGCTGTCACACGATCATGAACTGCACCCAGTCCTGTCCGAAGGGGTTGAACCCCGCCAAGGCGATCGCCGAAATCAAGAAGATGATGGTCGAGCGTCGCGTCTGAACGCCGGTGATTGTCTCTCCCTCGCTTCGAGAGGCCGCGGCGTGTGCGGCGACTCTGCCACACTGGCGGTCAAAACGGCCGGGATTGATCGTAATCGCGCCGCCGGTCCCCTTTCCGGACATTTTCTCCCATCACGGATGCGGCATGACGAGCATCCGATCTTTCCGCCGCCTCGCGAGCGTATCCATCATCCTGTTGCCCTTCGTCCTCGCCGCCTGCGTGGGAACGCCGGAAATCGAGGATGTGATCAAGCCGATGAGCTACGGGCCAAGCCAGGAGTGTCTGGCGCGGGCGATGTATTTCGAATCCAACCGCTCGAGCCCCGAGGGGATGCTGGCGGTCGGCACCGTGGTGATGAACCGGGTGGAATCGGGGCGCTATCCCACCAATGTCTGCGACGTCGTCGGCCAACCGCGCCAGTTTGCCCCCGGTGTGATGACGCGCCAGATGGGGGCAGGGAAGGAACTCGCCATGCAGACGGCCGCCGAGATCCTCTCCGGCAAGCGGCACGGCGGCGTCGAGAACGCCAAGTTCTTTCATACGGCCGGGCTGAGATTTCCTTACAATAACATGAACTACAAGGTGATCGCGGGGGGCAACGCGTTCTACGAAAAGGTCTCTCGCAGCCGTCGCGGCGATGTCAGGATGGCCTCCCAGGCGGAAATCCGCGGAGCGGGCGCCTCCGGCGCCATCGATCGGATCAGGCAGAACCCGACGCCGAAGACGGACGCTAAGACGCAAGTGGCTGCGGTCGCAAAGACCAAGGCGCGGACGCCGGAAGACAGTCAGTTTCTGGCGCTCTGGCAGGGCCTGACCGCCGAGTCGCCCACCCCAAAGCCGGCCGACGTGCGGGCTGCCGCCGCGGCCGCCCCGCAGGGGAAGTCCGGAAGGCTTTCGAGTGACGTCGAATTGCCGGGTGTCTCAACCGAGCTTGCGGCCGGAACCTCCGTCGCGACTGCGAACGATCCAGCGTCCGACGTCGGCGGAATCCTGGGCCAATAGACCTATATCGGAGCGCAACGCCGCCGCTGCTCTACCGAGCGGCTGATGCGCGGGCGTTTGACGATAATCCGGGCAGGGGTCGATGTTCGCTCAACAGAGTAAGGGTGATCCGGCCATCGACCGGATCGGACCGCTTCTTTATGCGCGCGGCGGCGATGGTCATCGCAACCATCTTGCTGCGCTTGTCGTGCAGCCGGAGAGCGACGAGCCGCCGCTGCTTCGCGTTGACGACGCGGACGCGGCGACCGAGCCGCAGCCGATCGCGACGCTGTTCGGTCGGGTGGTCTGGCGCTACGATTTCTCCTTGCCGGCGGGCCAGCCCGCGTCCTACCGGCTGGGCGGCGAGCGGTTCGAGATCATGCCACCCGACGATCCGAGCGTTCGGATCGCTTATGTCTCCTGCAATGGCCAGGAGAACGGCGATCTGGACCGCGACGTCGGCGAGCGCGACGCGATGTGGAACCGTCTCGTGGAAGAACACGTGCGCGCGCCCTTCGCGCTGATGCTGCAGGGCGGTGACCAGCTCTATGCCGACGATGTGCTGACCGCGCATGAGGCGGTTCGGCGCTGGTCCGAACGACCAAAGCGGCAGCGGGCCGACATTGCCTTCACCGCCGATGCCCGCGAGGCAGTTCGGCGCTTCTATTTCCGTCGCTATCTGACCACCTTCGCCCGGCCGGCGATGCGAACCTTGGCGGCTCGCGTTCCCTCGATCATGATGTGGGACGATCACGACATCATCGACGGCTGGGGCAGCCATCCCGAGCCCCTGCTCGACAGCCCGGTCGGGCGCGGCCTCTTCGAGGCGGCGCGGGAGATGTTTGTCCTGTTCCAACTCGCCGCGAAGGACGGCGCCCTGCCCGACATCGCGTTCGATGCAAGCGGACGGACGCTCGGCTTGGCCGTGCGTTATCCGGGCCTGTCCATCCTTGCCCCCGATCTCAGGAGCGAACGGCGTCCCGACCGGGTGATGGGCGAGGCCGGCTGGTCCGGGTTCGAACGCGCCATGGCCGCGACGCCCGATGACGAGCGCATTCTGTTGATGTCGAGCGTTCCCGCACTCGGCCCTCGGCTGAGCTGGGTCGAGGCGGTCGCCGACATCGTGCCGAAGATTCGCGAGCTGGAGGACGATCTGCGCGATCAATGGCAGAGCCGCGCGCACCGGGAGGAATGGAAGCGCTTCCTGCGCCTCCTCGCCGAGCGCCAGGAGGGTCATCGCGCCTGTATCACGGTAGTGTCCGGCGAGATCCATCTCGCGACCCGCGGCGAGATGCGGTTGAAAGACGGATCGAGGCTGCACCAACTCGTCGCATCCGGCATTTCGCATCCGGCGCCGCGCGATTTTTATCCACGCATGCTCGGTCTCCTGGCGCGGGTCGGCGAAAGCCCGCTGCGGAAGCGGAAGATCCGTCTTCGGCCGCTGCCGTCGAAGCGCGCGATCTATACCGGCGAGCGAAATTACCTGGTTCTGTCGCGCGCGGACGCGGCCTGGACGGCGCAATGGGAGCTCGAAGACAGCGGCCGCACCCCGGTGCTCTCGCTGTGAAACGTGGCCGACGATTGTGATTCAGGCGCTGGAATGTGGCCTGGTCGCGATGCCCTTGCCGCATCTAAGAGGCCGACGCACCGCGATGGCTCAGGGTTGACCGGGCGTTGCGGCCAAATCCAAAAAAGTTCCATGATCACGGAATGACCCCATTGCTGCCAGGGTCCGTTCAACTTTTCGTCACAGCAATTACCGACAAGGCCGGCGTCGCGAATGTCGCCACGCAATATTAGGACTTGTCATGAAGCTTCTGCCCAAAGCCGCGCTGGCCGCCGCGCTCTTCGCCAGCACGCTGGTTACCGGATACACCGTCAGTGTCGCGCCGGTCGCCGCGCACGGTGCCCATAAAGCCGCTTCGGGCGCGGCCTCCTATTACGGCAAACGCTTTCACGGCCGCACGACAGCCAACGGCGAAAAGTTCAACATGAACTCGATGACGGCGGCCCACAAGACGCTGCCTTTCGGCACCAAGGTCCGCGTCACGAACCAGCGCAACGGCAAGTCCGTCGTCGTTCGTATCAATGATCGCGGCCCCTATGCCGGCGGTCGCGTGATCGACCTGTCCAAGGCTGCTGCCTCGAAGATCGGCATGATCCAGTCCGGCACCGCACGGGTCAGCCTCGACATTATCTGAGCGGATGAGGCGCCGGCACGGCCGAGCGCCATCACTGCATGAGGGCTGCACTGGTCCGGAGTTGACGGGAGTAGGGGCCCGTCGGAATGTGAGGGGGAAGGGGGAACAGGATGTCTCCCTCCCGATGGTACGGCGGCGCCCAGGCCGCCATCAGATCTCTCCACATTACGCTGTTGGTTCAGAGCGTTCGCACCTTTTGGGGCCGGGCGCTTTCGTCGTGATGAGCGTCCTGCACAAAAGCCGCCCCGTCGCGGCCGATCGGGATTCCAGAGGGAACAGATGGGGCAATATCGCGGTTTCCTTGTCACCTGAGCATGGAGAGCGACGATGCCGGAACCCAAAAATACCCAAGAGCCGCAAGCCCCCGGCACCGATGGCGACGTTCTCGGCAACGCCGTGGAACGGACCGACAATGCTTTTCGCGGCAAGAAGGACGGTGAGCGTCTGATCGGCAAGGACATCCCGATCGAGGAGCAGGACGCGGAAGAAGAAGAAAAATACTGACACTGACCCGGTGCTGAACCCGACGACCCGGCCGATTGCCCGCAAACCGCGTTCCCGCTAAGCGTCGGCGATGCAAGGTGCCGACGCTCTTCTCCGTGAACTCGACCATTGGGTGGCCGAAGGCCGAACCGTGGCTCTGTGGTGGCGTGACGACGATGCGACGCAGCCGACACCTGCGCTCTCCCGCCTCGTCGCGGCGGCGCGGGACCACAGCGCGCCGCTCGCTCTCGCGGTGATCCCGGCGCGCATGTCCGATGCGCTCGTTCCGTCCATCGATGACCCGCTGGTCCGCGTCCTGCAGCACGGATTCGCCCACCAAAACCATGCGGCGGCGGGCGAGCGCGCGGTCGAATGCGGCGGCGATCGGCCCGCAACAGCCGTCCTCGACGAGCTCGCTGTCGGCCGCGCGCGCCTGGTCGCTGCTTTCGGGTCGCGATTTTGTCCGGTCATGGTGCCGCCTTGGAATCGCATCGAGCCGGCGATTGCGATGGCGCTTCCCGGTCATGGCTTCGTCGCGGTCTCGGTGTTCGGCCCGCGTTCGGCCAACCCAGCAGGGGCGGGAAGCTTCGCGGTCAACGCCCATCTCGACCTTCTGACTTGGAAGGGCGGCGCGCGCTTCGCCGGGCGCGACAAGCTGCTCCGGCTCTGCGCCGAGCGGCTGGCCGATCGCCGCTGCGGCCAGATCGATCCCGACGAGCCCTTCGGTCTCCTCACCCATCATCTCGACCATGATGCCGAGACCTGGGCGTTTCTCGACGAGATCCTGGGTTTGCTGGCCGCGCACCCGGCGGTGTGCTGGACCGAAGCCGGCGCGCTGTTCGCCGACGCCGCGCCCGGCGTCAAAGCGCCGCCGCGATGAGTGTCGTCATCAGACCAGCCGGCGAGGCCGATATCGAGGCGACAGCACGGCTTCTTCATGACCATATGAACGCGAAGATTCCGCCCGAGCGCTGGCGGCTGCTCCTCGACTATCCCTGGCGACCGGCCGGGGTCGAGCGCGGCTGGCTGGTCGAGGATCGCGGCGTCGTCGTCGGTTTCATGGCGACCATCTACAGCGACCGGGACATTGCCGGGCGAAGGCATCGCTTCTGTGACCTGTCCTCCTGGTATCTCCTTGCCGATTATCGCGGCGGAGGCACCGGCGACACATTGCTTCAGGCCGGAATGGCAAAACCGGACGTGACCTATCACACGATGACCGCCCGGCGGGCGACGGGACGCAAGATCCGCGCGCTGGGTTTCGATATTCTCGACGAGACGCGCAGCCTGTTCCGTCCCCTTGCGGAGTCGCGCGCCGCGCCGCTTCCCTGCGTCTCCGACAGGGCGGCGATCAACGCACGGCTGACGCCGCCGCAACGGGAGGTGTTCGCCTGTCATGCCGGTTTCGATTTGCATCAGGCGATTATCGGCGGCGTCTGGCTGGTCTGGCAGCGCAAGCTGAAGGGCGAGGCGATCGCCTATCACGAAATTTTGCACGCCAGCGATCCGGGGTTTCTGTCGGCCAACGCGCAAGCCGTCGCTGAGACGATCGTGATCGGCGAGCGGGGTGTGCTGGCGGTCGATTCGCGCTGGATGACGGCGGGTGACGATCCCGGCACCATCGAGCGGATCGTCTTGCCGCGATGGTTCCGCTCGCCGGATCTCGAGCGCCGCGACGTCGATCACCTCTATTCCGAGGTGATCCTGCTCGATCAGAAGTTGCCCTGACGGTGCGTCTCGTTCAGGCGGCGATGACGACGAGATCTATCGGCTTTTCGACGCCCGCGACTTGGCAACCACCGCGTTGCGTCGCCTGCTCGGCGGCGGAAAAGCCCTGAATGCGGGCCAGATCGTAGGTCGATCGGGTGGTGAGGGCGGACGTTGCCTCGACCTTGTTGTGTTTCTCCAGCTTGGCCGCGAGGTTCACGGCGTCGCCGATGACGGTGTACTCCAGCCGGAACTCGTCGCCGAGCGCGGCGAAGACCACCGGGCCGGCGGTGGCCGCGCCGTTGACCCGCAGCGAACCGTCACCGTGTTCCTCGGCCATGCCCCGCGACCATTGCCGCGACACGTCCATGATCTCGACGAGGGCGCGCAGCGCGTCGGCCGCCGCCGTTTGCGAGGGCGAGGTCGCTCCGAAGGTCGCAAGCAGGCCGTCGCCGAGATATTTGTCGACGATCCCGCCATGGCGCTGGATGATCGGAACGATCAACGCATGCAGACCGACCAGGGTCTCCACCACCCGCTTCGGTTCGTTGGCCTCGACGAATTTTGTGAAGCCGCGAATATCGAGAACGATGATCGCCGCGTCCCGTTCTTCGGCGTCGCCCGCCACCACCGCCACCGGCGACTTGGTGATGACCCGCTCGACGTCGGCGGGAAGAAAGCGGCGGATTTCCTCGCGTTCCACATGCTCGAGCACCGCCGCCGCGAGCAGTCGCTTGGCGCGCGTTAGTGCCAGCGCGAGAACGATGGTCAGAACGAGGATCGCGACAATCTTGTCGATTTCCGCGCCGACCAGGATGCGATCGCTCTGGATATACTCGACGAAACTGCGGGTAATCGCCTGCATGCCCGCGGCGTGTATGGCGTAGACCGTCATGCCGACCCAACCGAGGGCGGCGATCGCGCCGATCGAGATCACCCAGATCGGGTCGAATCGCAACGCGCGGATGGCAATGAAGATAAAGACGTACATCACCGTCGGCGCCTGCAAGGAGAAGCCGGCGCTTTGGCCGTACTGGATATGAAAATACCAGATCAGCCCGTACAGCAGCGCGATGTCGACCAGCATTGACACGACCAGGAACCAGCCAGGCAACCGGGTCCGATAGGACAGAAACAGGCGGAGCGCGGTGAAGGCAAGATAGATCGCCAGGCTGACCGGCACCGGCTGTTGCATCAGCGCGTCGCTCGGACGCGGAGAGATGAAATAGAGAAGCGTGATGAAAATGCCGATGCCGAACTGCACCCACCCGATCAGGCGCTCGCTGTCGGCCTCGAACTCCGCGACGACCTCCTGCACCCGGTCCGGGATCGCGCCGGTGGACCGGCGCCCGACGAAGGGGGAAACGAGTTTGGCGCGTTTGCTCATGCCCGCGATCGAAGCAGCCCGCTCGTGAACGGTCTGCCGCCTTCCTATGTCGGGCTGTGCCCCAATCGGGCAGCGCCGCATTGTAACTGGGGTGCGCCGACGATAGTGCGATCTTGCGCCCCAAAAGGAAAGTCGCCAGTGTGGCGTGCAGAGAGCACGGCACGAGCGCCAGGAGTATTTCATGAAAGCCCGGCCTCCGCGCGTCCTCATCTATAGCCACGACACCTATGGACTGGGGCATCTGCGCCGCTGCCGCGTCATCGCGCAGGCGCTGGTCGCCCATCGTCCGGACATCGCCATCCTGCTCGTCGCGGGTTCCCCGGTCGTCGGCTCGTTCAGCTTTCCGCCGCAGGTGGACTTCATCCGCGTGCCGGGGGTCGTCAAGCTCGGTGCGGACAATTACGCCCCCTCCAATCCGGGCCTGTCGATCGAGGATCTGACCGAGATCCGCAGCGCCGTCATCAAGAAGACGGCCGAGATTTTCGACCCCGACATCTTCCTGGTGGACAAGGAGCCGCTGGGCATGCGCGGCGAGGTTGAGGCTTCGCTGCGTCATCTGAAGACCACCGGCGCGCGCCTCGTCCTTGGCTTGCGCGACATCATGGACGAGCCCTCGCGTCTCGCCGAGGAATGGAAGCGCAAGGACGCCTTCGCGGCGCTTGAGGAATTTTACGACGACATCTGGGTCTATGGTTTGCCGCAGATCTGCGATCCGCTGGAGGGCATCGGCGTGTCGGAACGGGTCCGCCAGAAGGCGGTGTTCACCGGCTATCTGCACAGGGCGGACGAGCCGTCGGGCGCGCTGCCCGACCGTATCCGGATCGGCGAGCGACCCTATGTCCTCGTCACCACCGGCGGCGGCGGCGATGGGACGATGCTGGTCGACTGGGTCCTGCGGGCCTACGAGAGCGACCCGGCGATCGGGGTTCGCGCCAAGATCGTTCTTGGTCCCTTCATGGAGCCGGGCTTCCAGGCGGATTTCCAGCGTCGGGCGGCGAAGCTCGACAGCGTCGACGTGATCACCTTCGCGGCCAGTATCGAGCCGCTGTTCGAGCGGGCCGAAGGCGTTGTCGCCATGGGCGGCTACAACACTTTTTGCGAGATCCTGTCCTTCGACAAACCGGCCGTCGTCGTGCCACGCCGGCAGCCGCGACTCGAGCAATATATCCGCGCCTCGCAGGCCGAGGATCTGGGCCTGTTGACGATGCTGCTCGACGATCGCCTCGACGACGCCTCGGCGATGGCGGACGCCATCCGGGCGCTGCCGGGACAGGCCGGGCCGAAATCCGCGGCGATTCCCGGCATTCTCGACGGCCTGAAGACCATTTGCGAGCGCGCGGACGAGTATATCGCCGCCGGTCGAACGAAGAAGACGGACGCCTACGACTGGAAGCGTGCGAGCCTGCGTCCGATCTCCAAGGCCGGGATGGCATGAGAATCGCATTCTATGCGCCGATGAAATCGCCGCGCGATTCGCATCCGTCCGGGGATCGCACCGTGGCGCGCGGCCTCGTCGAGGCGCTGCGGCTAGCCGGACACGATGTCGTGGTTCCCTCGAATTTCCGCAGCTACGATCGCGGCGACCCGGTGCGGCAGGCCCGCATCGAGCGGATCGGACGGCGGATCGGCGACCGAATTATACGCCGGAACGATGGCCGCGCGCCGATCGACCTCTGGTTCACCTATCACCTCTATCACAAGGCGCCGGACTGGCTGGGGCCGCGTGTGGTCGCGGCGCTGGGAATTCCCTATGCAGTCGCCGAAGCCTCGGTGGCGGACAAGCGCAAGGGCGGGACCTGGCATCGGGGGTATGAAGCGAGCCTGGCGGCGCTCGCGCGGGCCGATCTCGTCGTCGGTCTCAATCCGGCCGACCGGCCTTGCGTCGTCCCCCGGATGCGGCCGGAGGCGCGCTATCTGGACCTCGCCCCGTTCCTCGATGTCCGGCCCTACGCGGAGGCCGCGGCGAACCGGAAGGCCGCGCGGGCGCGGCTCGCTGCGCGCCACGGCCTTGCCGGCGACCGTCCCTGGCTGCTCACCGTCGCGATGATGCGGGAGGACCAGAAGCTCGCCTCGTACCGATTGCTCGCCAAGGCCCTGCAAGTGCTCGGCGACACGGCGATGCAGCTCATTGTCGTCGGCGCGGGACCGGCCGAGGACCAGGTGCGCGAGGCCTTCGCCGGGCTCGGTTCCCGTGTCGCCTTTCACGGCGCGGCAGACGCGGCCGAGATGCCGGCCCTTTATGCCGCGGCCGACCTCTATGTCTGGCCGGCGATCAAGGAATCCTGGAGCATGGCCTTTCTCGAGGCGCAGGCCGCGGGCGTACCCGTTGTCGCCGGCCGCAGCGGCGGCGTTCCGAGCGTCGTCGAGGACGGAGTGACCGGCTTCATTGTCCCGGAAGGCGATGCGCCGGCCTTCGCCGATGGCGTTCGGCGTCTGCTCGATCCAGCCGTGCGAGAGCGAATGGGCCGCGCCGCGCGCAAGCGGACCCTCGATCGCCACGACCTCGTCGTGGCGTCGAAGGCGCTCGACGGCGCGCTGGGTGATACGCTCGCCCGCAGCCGGTCCGTGCCCCAACGAGAGATGATGTGATGCGGGTTCTCTTTCACGTGCAGCATCTTCTGGGCGTCGGGCATCTGCGGCGCGGCGAACTTCTCGCCGACGCCATGGCCAAGCGCGGCATGGCGGTGACCGTCGCGCTCGGCGGCATGCCGGTACCCGAAATGCCCTTTGCTGGCGCCGATGTCGTGCAATTGCCTGCGACCAAGCTCAAGGGCGCCGATTTCAAGGTGCTCTACGACGCCGACGGCGAGCCGGTGACCGATGCCTGGCGCGCGGCGCGGCGGGACGCGCTGTTGCAGCTTTATGACGAAATCCAGCCCGATATCGTCCTCCTGGAGATGTATCCCTTCGGGCGCTGGCGTTTCGGTTTCGAACTCCTGCCGCTGCTCGAACGCGCCGCCCGCGACAAGCCGCGGGTCAAATGCGTCACCTCGGTCCGGGACATCCTGGTCGCGACCAAGCATCCCGAACGGGCAGCCAAGGGCGCAGCGATTGCGCGCGCACATCTCGACGCCGTGCTCGTCCATTCCGATCCGTCGCTCTTCGCCTTCGAGGAGACTTATCCGCATGCGGAGGAACTCGCCGATCTCATTGGCTACACCGGCTATGTGACCGAGCCGGCCGAGCGGGTTCGCGGAGCGCCGAATGGTGAGGTGATCGTCTCGGCCGGCGGCGGCGCGGCCGCCGGCGATTTGATGCGGGCGGCGATGGAAGCCCGTCCGTCGACACCGCTTGCCGACCGGGTCTGGCGCTTCTTCACCGGGCCCCGCTTTCCCGCCGTGGCCTTTGAGGAATTGTCCGCGAGGGCGGACGAGCGGACCGTCGTCTCGCGCTTTGCGCCGAATTTCCAGGAACTGCTCGACGGCTGCGCCCTGTCGATTTCGCAGGCCGGCTACAACACGGTGATGAATCTCCTGAGGGCTGAGGCGCTCGCCGTGGTGGTCCCGTATGACGAGGGCGAGGAAACCGAGCAATGGCACCGCTCGGAACGCATGCGGGACATGGGGCTCTTATCGGTGGTCAAGACGTCCGAACTCTCCCCGCCGACGATGGCGGCGGCGATAGCCGAGACTCTGGAGCGACCGAGCGCCAAACGTCCGTCGATCGATCTCGATGGCGCGGCGCATGCGGCACGAATGATCGAGGCACTTGGCCACGGCGATGATCGCAGCCGGATGGCCCGGTAGATGGACGCCATGCGATCGAGAAATCGCATGACTTCGCCTGCGGGATCGTGGTGCAATCGGTGCGATGGCCGCTCCGCCTCCCGCCGGGAAGCGTCGGGCGGCGCAGGGGAGGATGGGCGTGGCGAGCGAGACGGCGACTCTGGAACGACCCGTGTCGGATAGTCCGGAGACCGGGCCGAGCGACTCCTCGGCGCTTCTGTCGATCCAATCCCTGTCGGTCGAGTTCCGCTCGATGGCCGGCATGGTCAGGGCGGTAAACGGCCTGTCGATGACGATTGGTGCCGCACAAACCGTTGCGCTGGTCGGTGAATCGGGCTCCGGCAAGACCGTGACCTCGCAGGCGATCCTCGGACTGTTGCCGAAGGGCGCCCTGATTACCGGTGGCCGCATCCTGTTCCGCGACCCTCTCCAGGGCGTCGTCGATCTCGCTTCGTTGTCGTCGAGGAGTTCTCGCTTCCGGGCGATCCGCGGCCAATCCATCTCCATCGTCTTCCAGGAGCCGATGACCTCCTTCTCGCCGCTCCATACGCTCGGCGACCAGATCGGCGAAGTGTTGGAAGTGCACGGGCGCGGCAGTGGCGCCGAGGCCCGGGAGCGCACGATCGAGACGCTGCGGCTGGTGCGGTTTCCCGAACCGGAGCGGGCACTGAAATCCTATCCGTTCGAGTTGTCGGGCGGCCTGCGCCAACGGGCGATGATCGCGATGGCGCTGATCTGCAAGCCGGCGCTGCTGATCGCCGACGAGCCCACGACCGCCCTCGACGTCACCTTGCAGGCGCAAATACTCAAGCTTCTGCGCGACATGCAGGCCGAACTCGGCATGGCCGTCCTGCTGATCACCCACGACCTCGGCGTGGTCGCCAATCTTGCCGAGGAAGTGGTCGTCATGCACCATGGCAAGGTCATGGAGTCCGGCCCGGCCGAGACGATTTTCGCGCGCCCGCAGCACCCCTATTTGATTTCGCTGATGAAGGCGGTTCCCGATCTCGACCGGGAAGAGGCGCCACGCCTCAAGCCGATCCGCGAGATCAAGGTCGATGCCGAGGCACTGTTCACGCGGGAGTCGGTGGGCGTGCCCGGCGAACCGCTGCTGGAACTCAAGGGGCTCAGCAAGAGCTTTTCCCGGCGTAGCGACAAACGTCTCTTCTCCCGGGCGCCAACGCCGGGTGTGCATGCGCTCAAGGATGTGTCCTTGACCGTTCGCCGCGGCGAGTGTCTCGGTCTCGTCGGCGAGTCCGGTTCCGGCAAGACGACGCTGGCCCGCGCCATCATGCGCGCCGTCGCGGTGGATTCCGGTTCGATGGTGTTCAACGCCCGGTCAGGGCCTGTCGACCTCGTCAACGCCGACCGCGCCGAACTCTTTGCGGTTCGCAACTGCCTGCAATACGTCTTCCAGGATCCGTTCTCCTCGCTCGATCCACGCATGACCGTCGGCGCGATCCTGGCCGAACCGTTCGAGATCCACCGCAAGAGCGGCGGGTCCGAGAAGCAACGGCGGATCGAGCGCCTGCTGGCCGCGGTGGGGCTGGAAGCGCAATACGCCAATCGCTATCCGCACAGCTTCTCGGGCGGGCAGCGCCAGCGGATCGGCATCGCCCGCGCGCTGGCCCTGCAACCGGAATTGCTGATCTGCGACGAGCCGGTGGCCGCCCTCGACGTTTCGGTGCAGGCGCAGATCCTCAACCTGTTGAAGGATCTGCAGCGTCTTTGCGGGCTCACCTATCTGTTCATCTCCCACAATCTGGCGGTCGTGAATTACGTCGCCGATCGTATCGCCGTGATGTGCGACGGCGAGATCGTCGAGATCGCGCCGCGCCGGGAGTTGTTTCACGCACCGCTGCATCCCTATACGCAGATGCTCATGCAAGCAGTGCCGCACGCGGATCCTGCGCGTCCGCTCGATTTCGCGCATATCCCCTCGGCCGGCGAAATCGGCCGTCGCGAATGGCCGGAACCGTTCACCGTGGTGGACGGCGTCGAGCGGCCACTGCTGGAGGCCGGGCCGGATCATTTCGTGCGGGCTACCAATCTCGATTTCCTGGCCTCCATGTCCGCCGCCCCGCCAAAGGTCGGCTGAGATGGCGGTGCATGACAGCCTCGACGAAAGCGTCTTCCGCTACGTCTGGCGACATACGCGTCGTCAGCAGATCTGGCTGTTCCTCGTACTCGTCGTTTCGTTGCCGTTCTATTATCTGACGCTCGACCTACCAAAGCGCATCGTCAACGGTCCGATCCAGGGCGAATGGCAGCCGGGCAAAACGGAAACGGTCTTCGAGGTGATCTTGCCGATCCCCGATTTTCTCGGCGGCGGGGCTGTTGCGCTATTCGACGGCATCGAATTGGACCGGTTCGGCGTCCTCCTCAGCCTCAGCCTCACCTTCCTGTTCTTCGTCGTCGTGAACGGGCTCTTCAAATTCTACCTGTCGAACTACAAGGGCCAGCTTGGCGAGCGGCTGCTCCGCCGCCTGCGCTATCAACTGGTCGACCGGGTGCTGCGCTTCCCGACCGGCCGCTTCAAGCAGATCCGCGGCCCCGAGATCGCGTCGATGATCAAGGACGAGACCGAGCCCGTGGGCGGCTTCGGCGGCAGCGCGTTCGCCGACCCGTCGCTGCTGCTCAGCCAGGCGTTGACGGCCCTCGTGTTCATTTTCCTGCAGAATGTCTGGCTCGGCTCGATTGCCGGCGCCATCGTGCTCATCCAGCTTATTCTGATCCCTCAGATGCGCCGGCGGCTCGTCGTCCTCGCCCGCGCCCGCCAACTCACCGCCCGGCTTCTGTCCGGCCGGATCGGCGAGATCGTCGAGAGCATCCCGTCGATCCGCACCAACGATACCTCGAACTGGGAGCGAGCCGAACTCGGCAGCCGCCTCGGCAAAATCCTCTGGATTCGCTACGATTTCTTTCGGTGGAAATTCCTCACCAACTTCGTCAACAACCTACTTGCCCAGACCACGCCATTCATCTTCTACCTGATCGGCGGTTATTTCGTCATCGTCGGGCGGCTCGACATCGGCCAGCTCGTCGCGGTGATCGCGGCCTATAAGGATCTGCCCGGACCGCTCAAGGAGCTGATCACCTGGGATCAGTTCCGTGTCGACGTGCAGTCCAAATACGCGCAAATCCGGGAGCAGTTCGCCCTGGGCAACCTGCTCTCGCCGACGATCCATGCGGTGTCTTATGAGGAGCCGCCGCGCATCGACGGCGACATCTCCATCGTCGGCCTGAGGATCGCCGACGAGGCGGGCAACGATTTGCTGGAGCCCGCAAGCTTGCGGATTACTCCCGGCGAGGCGCTGGCCGTCGTCGGGCCCGTCGGAGGCGGCGGCGAGTACCTCGCCGAGGCGCTGGTCCGGCTGGTGGATGTCGCCGGAGGCCGCATCAGCATCGACGGCCAGGCACTCGATGGCCTGCCGGAATCCTTTGTGGGGCGCCGCATCGCCTATACCGAGGCGGGCCTCTATTTTCCCAGGATGTCGATCCGCGAGGCGCTGGTCTATGGTCTGCGCCACGCCCCGCTGATCCGCGAGAAGCGGCGTGGACGCGAGGAGGCTGTTCGACTCGATGAGGCGCGAAAGTCCGGCAATATCGACCTCGATATCCGGGACGACTGGATCGACTACAAGGCGGCGGGTGTCGATGGCCCGGAGGCGTTGACGCCGCGTCTTGCCGAGGTGCTGGAGATTGCCGGGCTCCGGCTCGACATCTCGCGGCTTGGACTGCGCAACCGACTGCCGTCCGACCTGCCCGACGAGGTTGCCGAACGTATTCTCGAAGCGCGTCAGCGTTTTCGTGCCCGGCTCGAAGAGGGCGGCGAAGGGGATTATTTCGAATCCTTCGACGCCGACCGCTATTCGGACTACGCGACGCTGTTTGAGAACCTCGTCTTCGGCATCGCCTTGTCCGAGGCCACCGAGGGAGCGCCGCTGGCCGCGCGGCCGCAGATGCGGGCGGTTCTGAAGCAGACCGGGCTCGACCGGATTTTGTTCGACATGGGGCGCCAGATCGCCGAAACCCTCATCGAAATCTTCGGCGATCTGTCTCCCGACAACCCGCTGATGGACAATGTCGACCTGATGTCGCCCGACGACGTCGATTTCTTTCGCGCCGCCCTGCGCCGTGCCTCAGGGGAGCGGGACGTCTCGGACGAGGATCGATGCGCGTTCCAGGAACTGGCCTTCGGCTATGTCGAGCCACGCCACCGACTGGGGCTCCTCGACGAGGATAGCAAGGCGATGATCCTTGAAGGCCGCGAGCGGTTCCGCCAAGGCCTCGAGCCTGACATGGCCCAGGCCGTCTCCATTCATTCGCCCGACGCGGTCAATCGCGCCGCGAGTTTTCAGGACAACGTGCTGTTTGGCCGTGTCGTCGACCGGTATGCGGAAGCTTCGGCGCGTATCAACGAAGTGCTGATGGAGACGATGCGCGAGACGGGCCTATCCCAGGTCGTCTTCGAGATCGGGCTTGATTTCGACATCGGCAGCGGTGCCAAACGCCTGTCCTCCGGCCAGCGGCAGAAGCTGGCGCTGGCCAGGGCGCTGCTCAAGCGCGCCGACCTGTTCGTTCTCAACCGGCCGATTTCCGCCCTTGACGGCGACAGCCAGCGGGCGACAATTGAGCGCGTCCTTGCATCGCGCGAGGCCCTCGGTGCTGAACGGCAGACAGTTTTGTGGGTCCTGAGCAATGCCGAGCATGCGGAATTGTTCGATCGGACGATCGAATTTCGGGACGGCCGGATGACGACCTCGCGTCGCAAGGTCGACCGCGCGGTCGACGAGCCGGCCTGAGGGATATGGGTATGGCCATGATTCAGATGACCGCGGGCAGAGGGACGACGTGACGCTTCTCAAATCCGAAATGGACCTACTGCGGTCGGTCCCGATCTTCGCCGGCATCGAGCCGAGCCGGTTGAAGCTGATCGCCTTCACCGCTGATTCGATCGCCTATCGCGCCGGACAGGCGTTGGTTCGGCAAGGACAACCGGGCGACGCCGCCTATGTGCTGGTCGAGGGGAAGGCGGAGGTCTCGGTCGAGACGGAATCCGGTGACTACGTCGTCGCCACGCTCGGGCCCGGGGATGTCGTGGGTGAGATATCGATCCTTTGCGATTCCCCGCGAACGGCGACGGTGACCGCCAGCACGGATGTGTCGGCGCTGAGGGTGCGCAAGGATTCGTTCTTGCAGCTCCTGCGCCAGTTCCCCGAGATCGCGGCGGAGGTGATGCGTAGCCTGGCCGAACGCCTGACCCACACCAATGAGGAACTCGTCCGGGCGCGCAATCTGGCCGCGTCACGGGATGGCGAGGCTTGACCCGCTTCCAGCTGACGATCTGGGGCGCGCGCGGCAGCATTCCCGCGCCGGCCGCCGCCAACACCCGCTTCGGCAGCGATACGAGTTGTATCGAGGTGCGCTGCGGCGACCGTGTCTTGGTGCTGGATGCAGGCACAGGGATCGTCGGCTGCGGCCGCAAGCTCTGCTATGAGGGCGTTCGGAACCTCGACATCCTTTTCACCCACTGCCACTTCGACCATATCATGGGCCTGCCGTTCATGTTTCCGCTCTATACGGAGGAGGCCGTGGTGCGGCTTCACGCCGGGCATTTCCTGGATGAAACCAGCTGCCGCAGCATGGTCGAGCGTTTCATGTGCCCGCCCTATTTCCCGGTGACGCCGAAGCAATTCACGGCGCGCATCGACTACCGCGATTTTCGTCCGCCGGACGTTCTCACGCTTGCCGACGACATTCGCGTCCGGACGGTTCGACTGAACCATCCGAACGGCGCGGTGGGATTTCGGATCGAGTATGCGGGGCGTTCGTTCTGCTACATCACCGATACCGAGCACGAGCCAGGCAAACCTGACGCCGCGATCCGCGATTTCATCGCCGGTTCGGATCTGATGATCTACGATTGCATGCATACCGACGAGGAATTTCCCACCTTCCAGGGCTTCGGTCACTCGACCTGGCAGGAGGGTGTGCGGCTTTGCCGCGCCGCCGGCATAGAAAATCTCATTATCTTCCATCATGATATCTCGCGAACCGACGCATGGTTGGAGGCTCTGGCGACGACAGCGCGGAATGCCTTTCCCGGAGCGATCGTGGCGCGCACGGGCCTGACCCTCGAGATTGGCGAAGGCGTGCGAATCCTGGAAGGCGGCTGAGATGGGGCTGGCAAAGCAAGTCGACGACTGGCTGATCCGCGAGGCACTCGGCAATCCAAATCTGGAGGAACTCTTCCATCAGCTTTGCCTGAGGCTGAGCGGCATCGGCATCCCGATCGCTCGCGCCCGGCTGAACTGGCCGACCCTGCATCCACTGTTTCGAGCCGAAATGATCAAGTGGCAGCGGGACCACGACACGGTCTTGGAGCATTTCCATCATCAGGACGCTAACACCGAAGCCTGGCAGAGAAGCCCTTTGCGCTACATGCTGGAAGCGGACCTTCCCGTCCTGCGGCGGCGTTTGACCGGGCCGGGCAAGCTTCTCGACTTCCCGCTATTCGAGGAACTCGCGGCCGAGGGCTACACCGACTACATCGCCCTTTCGACCGAATTTTCGCAACCCAGCACGTTTATGGATATGTCGACCGCCGGGATTTTCGTGATCTGGGCGAGCGACCGCTCTTCCGGGTTTACCGACGAGGATCTCGGCGTTCTGCAGGCGATCCAGCAGACCTTCGCCCTCGTGTCGAAAACGATTATCCAGTCGCGGATCACCACCAATATCGTCGAGACTTATCTTGGACGGCAGGCCGGCCATAGCGTGCTCAGCGGCAATATCCGCCTCGGCGACGGGGCGACCACGAGGGCGCTGGTCTGGTATTCCGATCTGCGCGACTCGACCCGGTTGACCGGTCGGCTGGAGAGCGCCGCATTCTTGCGGCTTCTCAACGACTATTTCGAATGTGCCGCGCGTCCGGCGATCCGGGCCGGCGGCGAGGTGCTCGCCTTTATCGGCGACGCCGTGCTGGTGATCTTTCCGCTGGATGACGCGACGGACGCCGCGGCCCTCAGCGCCAAGGTGTTGGAGGCTGTCGGCAAATCCTTCCTGATGCGCGAGGAGGCCAACACGGTCCGGCGCGAACGCGGCCTCGACACGATGGATTTCGGCATCGGCCTCAATATCGGCAACGTCGTCTTCGGCAATATCGGCGTGCCCGAGCGCTTGGCCTTCACGGTGATCGGACCGACGGTCACCGAGGTCGAGCGCATCGAGAAACTGACCAAGACGATGGATCTCAGCGTGCTCGCCAGCGCCGAGGTCGCCGCGCTTTTGCCCGAACGCTGGAATACGGTCGGCGTCCATGCCCTGAGCGGTGTGGAGCGGCGGATGGAGCTGTTCACGCCGCGTTTGGCACAGGGCGTGCCGCTCCGCGCCGCCGGCGTGGGTGAATAATCGATGCGCTAGTGATGCGGGTCGACCGCGTCGCGCAAGCCGTCGCCGACGAAACTGAAGGCGAGCACGGTCAGGACCACCGGCAGCATGGGCAACAGCAGCCACGGATAGAGCGCCACTGCCTCGATGTTCTGCGCCTCCGACAGCAAGACGCCCCAACTGGTGATCGGTGGCCTCAGACCCAGCCCGAGGAAGCTTAAGGCCGTCTCGGCCAGGATCATCGTCGGGATCGACAGCGACGCCGAGGCAATCAGATGGCTCATGAAATTCGGCAGCAAATGCCGGAAGATGATCCGCCGCGGACTGGCGCCCAGCATTTCGGCTGCGACGACGAAGTCTTCCTCGCGCAGAGCGAAGAGTTTCGAGCGCACAGCGCGCGCCAGCCCCGGCCAGTCGAGCAGTGCCAGGATCAGGGTGATGCCGAAATAGATCAGTAGCGGGCTCCAGGTGACCGGGAGCGCGGCAGAAAGGGCGAGCCAGAGCGGTAGTTCCGGGATCGACCGCAGGATTTCCGTCGTCCGCTGCACGACGGAATCGACCCACCCGCCGAAATAACCGGCGAGCCCGCCGATAGTAATTCCCAGAAGAAAGCTGAGAGTCACGCCGACGAGGCCGACGGTCAGCGATATGCGCGCCCCGTAGGAGATGCGCGAAAACATGTCGCGGCCGAGACGATCGGTGCCCAGCAGGAAGAATGTGCCCCCCTCGGGCGGGCAGACGAAATGGAACCGGGCTTCGACGATCCCCCACAATTCATAAGGGTCGCCCTGGCAGAAGAACCGCAGCGGCAGCGGCCGGGAGGTGTTTTCGCTGTATTCGCGCTTCAATGTCTCCAGGTTCAATTCGTAATCGAGCGGATAGACGAACGGGCCGACGAACCGGCCGTCGTGGACGAGATGCAGCAGTTGCGGCGGAGCGAAGATAAAGTCTGTGTTGCGGGTCTGGAGTTCGTAGGGAGCGATCATCTCGACGATGACGATCGCGGCATAACTGAACAGAAGGAAGGCGAGCGAGACGACCGCCACACGGTGACGCAGGAAGCGCCACCAGATCAGCTTCGTCTGGGAGGCCTCCATATAGGCTCGAGACACCGTCGAACCCGCGGCTACGGTCGCCTCCGGATCGAACGGTTCGCGCGAGACGAAGTGGGGCGTGGGGCTCATCGCGCCGTACTCCGGCCGAGGCGAATACGCGGATCGAGTATCGCCAGCAGGATGTCGGAGACGAACATGCCGACTACCGTCAAAAGCGCCAGGAACATCAGGAACGAGCCGGCCAGATACATGTCCTGACTGCGCAACGAAGAGAGCAGCATCGGCCCGGTCGTCGGCAGCGACATTACCGCCGAAATGATCACCGAGCCCGAGACGATTTGCGGCAGCAGGCTGCCGAGATCGGCGATGAACGGATTGAGCGCCATGCGCAGCGGGTATTTGAGCAGTAGCCGGCGTTCCGGCAGCCCCTTGGCGCGGGCAGTGACGACATATTGCCGGTTGAGCTCGTCGAGGAGATTGGCCCGTAGCCGCCGGATCATGCCGGCCGTACCCGCCGTGCCGATCACCAGCACCGGCACCCACAGATGCGACAGGACCGAGCCGATCTTGGCAAGCGACCACGGCGCGTCGATATATTCCGGCGCCATCAATCCGCCGATCGAGGTGCCGAACCATACATTGGCGAGGTAGAGCAGGATCAGCGCCAGCAGGAAGTTCGGCGTCGCCAGGCCGAGGAAGCCAAGGACGCTGAGCCCGTTGTCGCCCCAGCTGTATTGGTGGGTGGCCGAATAGATGCCGATCGGAAACGAGACAAGATAGACGAAGACGACCGTCGCCACATTGAGCAGGATCGTCATCGGTATCCGATCGCCGACGACGTCTGCGACAGGCTGGTTGTATTCGAAGGAATAGCCGAGATCGCCCTGCACGAGGCCGGTCACCCAGACCAGATATTGCAGCCAGAGCGGCTTGTCCAAGCCGTATTGCTCGCGCAGGAAGGCAATCTTGTCGGCGGAGACGTTCTCGCCCTGTGCCTGAATCTCGGCGATGTAGCTGGTCAGATAGTCGCCGGGCGGCAGTTGGATGATGATGAAGACGAGAACGCTGATCGCCAGCAGCGTCCAGGCCATGGTCACGAGACGGCGGGCGACGTAGCGGATCACGAGGGCGAGCCTGCAGCCACATTCGAGGGGCAATCGAACCAGAATCCGTCGGGATGATAGATGCCGAAATAGGCGCCGGGATTATAGTTGTAGACGCCACGCTCCGGCACGTTCCGCAGCGTGTTCGAAACCACAACGATCTGATCGACGCCCGAGACGATGCCGATCGTATAGACCTCATCGGCCGAGATTCGCAGCATCTTGTTCCAGATCGCCGCGCGCTCCGCGGTGTCGGTCGTTCGCATCCATTGCCGGCGGAGTTGGATGAGCTCGCGGATGCCGGCAAGGTCCGGGCCGTCGCCGGGCGCCTCGCCGCCGGTGCCGCCGGTTTCCACCCACATGCCGAAGCCCGGCCATTGCATCTGTTCGGCCGTTGCGGGGGCGAGTTCTTTCGGGTCCGTGGCCGGTGTCGGCAGCCCATTGTCGAGCCCCGTCCAGACCGACATCAGCGTCGAGCCCGCCTTGATGCGATTGCGGAAGATTTCGCGCTGGGATTCGCGGATCAGAAGGTCGACGCCGATCTTGCGCCAATCGTCGCGGACGAGTTGGAGGACGTCGGACTGTTCGCTGCTTTCTCCCGCCGTCTCGACGACGATGCGGATCTCGCGCCCATCCGGCAGATGCCGCAGCCCGCCACGGGTGGCGCGCTTGAGGCCGAGACTGTCCAGAAGCAAATTCGCCTTGTCTGGATCGTAGGCGGCCCAGCGGGTAGGCAGGTCCGGCGTGAACATCGGGGAACCCGGAAGGACCGTATTGGCGCCCGGCTCGGCGAGTCCATAAAAGATCGCCTTGTCGATGTCGGCCCGATTGATGGCGAGCGAGAGGGCTCGGCGGAAGTCGGCGTCGCGGATCATCTGGCGCCAAACCGGGTCCGTGACATTGAGGTTGGGATAGAGCGCGACATGCGAGCCGCGGCCCGATTCCCAGCGCCGGACTTCGTAGCCGCTGCGTTTCTCGCCGCGTTTCAGGAACGGGTAATTGGGAAAGCTGAGATAGGCGGCCTGCAGATCGGCTTCGCCGTTGGCGACCTTGGCCGGAATCAGGCCGGAATTGGCGATCGTCAGGGTAACCCTGTCGATATAGGGAAGTTGCCGGCCCCTCAGGTCGACCCGGTGGAAATAGGGATTGCGCTCGAAGGTCAGCCGCTCGGCCGGCGGCTTGGTGGCGAGCGTCCACGGCTGCAGCGTTGGCAGGTCCGGATTGTCGTTGCGGTGGCCGCGGTCCTTCTTGAAATGCAGCGCGGCCCAGTTGCGCTGGCCGGCGGCCTCGATCTTGGCTTTCAGCTTTTTCGGGTCGGCGTATTTCTCGTGATACTTCTTGAGGTAATGGGCGGGCCGGAAGATCTCGAAGGGGAGAGCCGCGGCGAGCGAGGCGAGGAAGTTCGGATTGGGCCCTGTCCAAGCGTAGCGCACCTCGTAAGGGCCGGGGAAGGTGACCTCCGGTTCCTCGCCATCGACCAGCAGCTCAGCGGGGACTCCGAATTTGGCGATGTCCGGATTCTTGGCCATGTCCTCCCAGAAATAGCGGAAGTCCTCGGAGGTGAACGGTGCGCCATCGGACCATTTCATGCTGGGCCGCAGCCGGAAGGTGAAGATGCGGCCTTCCTCGACGGCGTAGCTCTCGGCGATATCCGGCACGATGTCGTAATTTTCGTCGTAGCCGACGAGACGTGCGTAACCGAAGACCGGGAGGATTCGCGTATCCTTGGCACTGGCGCCGAGCATCCGCAGCGTACCGCCGGGGCGATCGGCCGGGCAGGCGTTGTCGACCGGCAGGATGAACGGGGTTTGCGGCAGACGCTCGGCCACCGGTGGCAACGCGCCATCCGCGACCTTGGCGGCGAGGGAGGCCGGTTCCGCAAAGAGGGTCTGGGCGTTGATATGGTTGGCAAAGCCGGCCGTTACGCCGATCGACAGGGCCAAGACTGCTGCGAAGACGCTCCGCGAGCCAATCCCTCGTCGCGCTGTCGGTCGGTCCATCGATGCGTCCTCATGGCGTCGTGACTGTCAGTAAGGTTCGACCGCCGAAGTTTTGTCAAATGACGGTTTGACCGCCGGCCGCCGCGAGACGCTTCGCCTTGCAGGCTGGCGGTTTGTCGCCTAGATGCCGCGATGCACCTCTCGCGAGCGATGTCGCCGCCGGCGAACCGGAGAATCAGCGATTCCATGCCTTTGCGTATCGCCACACTCGTCAAAGGCTATCCGCGCCTGTCGGAGACCTTCATCGCTCAGGAAATCGCGGGGCTGGAGGATCGCGGCGTCGAGCAACTCATTGTCTCGCTGCGCCAGCCCGCCGAGGCGCGGGTTCATCCCGTCCATCGCCGCATCCGCGCCGAGGTTCTTTATCTTCCCGAATATCTCAAGGACGATCCGCCCCGGGTGCGCGCCGGCCGCGACTTCGCCGAGCGTCAGCCGGGCTATGGCTTGGGGCGGCGCCTGTTCGAGGCGGACCTGAAGCGCGACCCGACGGCCAACCGCTATCGCCGCTTCGGCCAGGCCTGCGTCCTCGCCCGCGAGTTGCCCACCGACATCGACTGGCTGCACACTCACTATCTCCATACCCCGGCTTCCGTTGCCCGCTATGCGGCGGCGATTCGCGGCCTTGGCTGGTCGTTTTCGGCGCACGCCAAGGACATCTGGACGACGCAGCCATGGGAGCTGACCGAAAAACTCGCCTCGGCCGCCTTTGGCGTCACCTGCACCAGGGTCAATCTCGACTATCTGCGCTCGCTCGCGGCGAATCCGCGCACGGTCGAACTCGTCTATCATGGCCTCGACCTCTCCGAGATACGGCCGGTCGATCGAGATCGCGGGCGAAGCGGCCCGTTTCGCATCGTTTCGGTCGGCCGCACGGTCGAGAAGAAGGGCTATGGCGACCTCATCCGCGCGCTGGCTTGGCTGAGGGACCGGGACTGGAGCTTCGAGCATGTCGGCGGAGGGCCACTGACGGCAAAGCTCCAGGCGCAGGCCGCCAAGGCCGGCATCGGCGAGCGCATCGTCTGGCATGGCAGCCGCGAGCGCGAGCATGTCTATGAGCTGCTGGCGGGCGCCGACCTGTTCGTGCTGCCGTCCCGCATCGCCAAATCCGGCGATCGCGACGGGCTGCCCAACGTCTTGATGGAAGCGCAGGCACACCGTGTACCGGTCATCTCGACGCAGGTCTCGGCGATACCGGAACTGGTCGAGGACGGGCGGACCGGACTGCTCGTCGCCGAGCGGGATCCCAAAGCCCTGGCCGCCGCGATGGCGCGGCTGATGGACGATCCGCAGCTCGCCGATCGTCTGGGCCAGGCCGGCGAGGCAAAGGTTCGCCGGGAGTTTTCGCCCGAGCCCGGCATCGACCATGTCGCGCGGCTGCTGACCGAGGCGGCCGAGCGCGCCGCCGCGTGAGCGCCGCCCTGTTTCCGCTCGCTCGCTCGCGCTTGGATGCAGCCCGAGCGCTTGGCCGGACGCTCGCATTCTGGTGGCGCGACGACGATGCCAACCGGCCGAGCGAGCCGCTCACGCGACTGCTTGCGCTGCGCCGCGCCGCCGGTGTGCCACTGGTGCTCGCGGTCATTCCGGAGGGCGTCGAGGCGGAACTGGCCGAGGCGCTACCCGGTGACGACGCGGTGGCCGTCCTGTTGCACGGCTGGCGCCACGCCAACCACGCGCCGGAGGGACAAAAACGCGCCGAGTTCGGCGATCACCGGCCGATCGGCGTCATGCTCGACGAAGCGGCGGCGGGCCGGGCTGCGCTCGCCGGTCTGTTTCCCGGTCATTTCCTGCCGGTGTTCGTGCCGCCCTGGAATCGGATCGGAGAGGGCTTCGCCGCGCGTCTTGGCGAAGCCGGCCTTAACGGCCTGTCCACCCACGGCCGCACCGCGTCGGCCGAGCCGCACCGACTGAACGCCCATCTCGACCTGATGAACTGGCGCGAGGCGAGGGGACTGACGCCGGCCGAGGCCGACCGGGTTCTGGCGGTGGAGATCGACCATCGCCTGAATGGCGGCGGCGCGGGCGAGCCGATCGGGTTGCTCAGCCATCATCTGCAGCACGATGAGGCGGCCTGGGCACTGCTCGACGCGTTGCTGGATTTCCTCGCGCCCCGATCCGAACTTGTCTGGCCACCCGTGCCGACGCTTTTTGACCTGCCGCTTACCGGCGGGATCGGCGAAGCCGGTGCTCGGGCGGACCGGTCCGAGAACAAGTGCTGATGCGTGGCCGCTTTATTCGCGCGGCCAGAGTCACCCGGCTCCAGTTCGCGTGACATCGGATCGATCCGATCCGATGTCACGCATGGGAGCGATTCCGATCAGTTGCCGCGGAATGCGGGCGGAAAGCCGGTGCCCGCTTTTCCTCGATTTCCGTGCTGGCGCGGCGGCCGCGCGGGGCGCTTGGTCGCCGCCAACGGCCGGCGGAACTCGCCCGTGAGACCGTCGGCGGGCCAGGAAGTGACGAACGCGGCGCCTTTGCTCTTGTGTCGGCGCCCAAGCCTTTGATAAGAGAGCCGCGCGCTGATGAAGCGCCGACCATGCCTCGGTTCACAGAATGAGGGTGCGGATGGGTGACGCGGTTCCCGCGTCGCCGCGCCTTTTGCGAAGACACCCCGGAGAATTTCGGGGTTTCGGCCGGAGAGGTGGCAGAGTGGTCGAATGCACCGCACTCGAAATGCGGCATACGTGCAAGCGTATCGGGGGTTCGAATCCCCCCCTCTCCGCCATTATCCGCGTAAGTCCTTGATGCGGATCGAGTATTTCAGCCATCGCCGTTGGTAGCCGTAGACCCTGGTACAGAAACCTGGTCCAGACGGTTGATCATGCCCCGTTCGTTAAAGCGCGTCACGCGACGCCGCGATGTGTTCTACTTCCGTATGGCGGTACCGGCGCGGCTGCGCTCGATCGTCAAGCAATGGGAGATTAAGGTTTCTCTTCGAACATCGGACCCGCTAATGGCGAAGGTTCGTGGTCGGTGGCTGTCGAACGCAATGGACGTCTATTTCGAGGAACTGATGCGAATGCCAGCACCATCGTTCGAAATCGTGCAGGACGCGTTACGGGAGTATTTCCAGACGTGCCTGAACAAGGCGCTGGAGCATGCGCAGCTGCTGCCGACGGACCCGCTGATCGACTTGGTGAAGGAGCGCCAACTTTTAGCCGACGACGAGACATCCCTGCGGCAGTGCTTGGCCACGCAGCAGTTCGACGACAATATGAGATGGGCCGCCGAGACGGTGCTAAAGGCTGCGGCGCTGAGGGGGAATGTGGACAGCGACGGAACGAAGCAGGCCCTCAACGGAGTGCTTCGCGCCCGTATTGAGAATGCTCGCATCCTCCGTGAGATGTTGGATGGCCACTATCACGCGACAGCTCCACAGGACCCCTTGTTTAGCGGTATGACCCCGACGGGCCTGCCACCCCTCCCAGGAGAGCCTGCGGCCGACGAGCCGCGTGGGGTGACCCTCTCGAAGGCAGCCGAGCGGTTCTATCAGCAGCACGCCGGCAAGACCTGGGTGCCCAAGACCGCAGCTGATCAGTTGCGAGTGTGCACGATTGCTGCCGGCATCATCGGTGGCGAGAAGGCGATACGCGACCTAGACGCTGCCGACGTCATCACCGTGCGTGATGCCCTGCAAAGTCTGCCGTCAAACTACACGAAACTGGCTGCGACCAAGGGGATGACCGTGCTCGAAGCCATTTCCTCTGGTGGCCCCGTCATCTCGCCGAAGACGCAGGACAAGTACTTCTCGATGTTCCGCTCCTTCCTCCGCTGGGCGTATGATGAGGAGCTGATCGAGAAGGTGCCGGGCGAGAAGGTGAAGATCACGGGGGTTGGGCCGAAGGGCCGTGACGGTCGTGATCCCTATTCCGTCGAACAGCTCAAGACGATCTTCTCATCACCGCTTTACGCCGGTCACCTGGGCTCGCAGCGCCACAAAGCAGGGCCGGAGGTGATCCGTGACGGCAAATTCTGGGTGCCACTGATTGCCCTGTATTCCGGCATGCGGATGGGGGAGATCGTTCAGCTCCTCATCTCGGACATCAAGCAGGAGAAGGACGTCTGGTTCTTTGACATCTCGAAGGGCGAAGAAAAGTCGCTGAAGACGGCGGGGAGTGCGCGTCGCGTCCCGATACATGATGTCCTGCTGAAGGGCGGTCTGCTTGATCTGTTGGCCGACAAGCCCGGCACCCACCGTGTGTTCTCGGACGTCGAGAAGGGGAAGGACGGCTACTTCTCGCATAACTTCAGCAAGTGGTGGGGACGGTACTCCCGTCAGGTCGGCTTCAAGACCCCGAAGACCGCCTTCCACTCATTCCGGCACAATTTCACAGACGCCGTCTATGCCGCTGAAGCCCCTGAGCGGCTGGCGATGGCGCTTCTGGGTCATGCCGATAAGAAGGTCCACAGCCACTACGGCAGCGGCCCCAAGATCGATGAGCTGCATGCCGTGATCGATAAAGTGGAGTACCCGATTGATCTGAGCTTCTTGCTGCCATAACCTCCCACAGCTGGGAGCAGAGTTTTTCGCTCTCCTAACGCCTTTCCCCGATCATGGGCCGTGACGAATTTCCACGGCTAGGGCATGCGGCGTGACGATCATCAAACTCAAGGTACCGAAGGGGTCTTCTAACAAGACCCAAACACAGCCGAAAAACGATCCTCCCAATAGCCATACAAGCCCGCCCACAGGTCCCAAGCCTGCTTCGGAACTTTATCCCCCCTTCATAAATTGCCTCACCGTCCTGGTGACACCTCACAGCAAGGGGATGGTGGGATCACGGGGTGTCAGTCGTCTCGATCAAATGCGGCTCACCCCCCGCGCATCCGCGTCGAGGTGTCGGGCTGACGCACGAACCCAGTGTTCCGCGTGATCTCGCGCCTGACGAGATACCAGAGCCGCTGCTCGGCAGGTTCATCAAGTCCGCGACGTCGAGCTTCCTCCCAGGCCTCGTCCGGCGGCATTACCGTGATCAGGGTATAGGCTTCGCGCTCGACCCGGCGGCGCAGGTCGCGCCTTCCAGTAAAAAGGGACCGCAGACGAGCGATCAACGACACCACGGGTTCCCGGTATTCGGCCATCGCTGTGAGAGCCCTTCCTGAACGAGGACGTCGCCCGCGTCTCGGCCGTCCGCAAGGGTGACCTTCACGAGGGTCCTACCGTAATAGCCGGTGCCGTCACGGGTAAGCGAATAACCCGCTGACATGAGACGCCGAAGTCTATCACGGGCGGTCAGGCCCTTACGCTTCTCAGCGGCGCACTCCGGCTTGGAGATCTCCCGGAGCGTGTCAACGAATGTGAGACAGCCGGAGCGATAGATTAAGCTTGGAGTTGGAGCTTGTTGTTGGGCGGATTGATCCAGACGGCG